>NZ_VDAY01000109.1:0-231 GCF_019584005.1 Citrobacter sp. EC_71 | reverse complement strand
AAGAGGTTTTAACTACGATGGGGCTATAGCTCAGCTGGGAGAGCGCCTGCTTTGCACGCAGGAGGTCTGCGGTTCGATCCCGCATAGCTCCACCATCTTTACTGCAACAACCCAATAAAACTTCAGAGTGTACCTGAAAAGGTTCACTGCGAAGTTTTGCTCTTTAAAAATCTGGATCAAGCTGAAAATTGAAACGACACACTGTTTCATTTCTCCGTAAACAAGAAATGA
>NZ_VDAY01000108.1:0-231 GCF_019584005.1 Citrobacter sp. EC_71 | reverse complement strand
TACGGCCGCCTTCACGGATTGCGAAACGCAGACCGTCGTCCATCGCGATCGGGTGGATCAGGGTAACAACCATTTTGATGTTGTCGCCCGGCATTACCATCTCTACGCCTTCCGGTAGTTCGATGGTACCAGTCACGTCAGTAGTACGGAAGTAGAACTGCGGACGGTAGCCTTTGAAGAACGGAGTATGACGGCCGCCTTCGTCTTTGGACAGGATGTACACTTCAGATT
>NZ_VDAY01000107.1:0-231 GCF_019584005.1 Citrobacter sp. EC_71 | reverse complement strand
TCATTTCTTGTTTACGGAGAAATGAAACAGTGTGTCGTTTCAATTTTCAGCTTGATCCAGATTTTTAAAGAGCAAAACTTCGCAGTGAACCTTTTCAGGTACACTCTGAAGTTTTCTTGGGTTGTTGCAGTAAAGATGGTGGAGCTATGCGGGATCGAACCGCAGACCTCCTGCGTGCAAAGCAGGCGCTCTCCCAGCTGAGCTATAGCCCCATCGTAGTTAAAACCTCTT
>NZ_VDAY01000106.1:0-231 GCF_019584005.1 Citrobacter sp. EC_71 | reverse complement strand
GAAGGGGGGACGGAGAAGGCTATGTCGGCCGGGCGACGGTTGTCCCGGTTTAAGCGTGTAGGTGTGTGTTCCAGGTAAATCCGGTTCACTTTAACACTGAGGCGTGATGACGAGGTACTACGGTGCTGAAGTGACAAATGCCCTGCTTCCAGGAAAAGCCTCTAAGCATCAGGTAACACGAAATCGTACCCCAAACCGACACAGGTGGTCAGGTAGAGAATACCAAGGCGC
>NZ_VDAY01000105.1:0-231 GCF_019584005.1 Citrobacter sp. EC_71 | reverse complement strand
ACGGTAGCACAGAGAGCTTGCTCTCGGGTGACGAGTGGCGGACGGGTGAGTAATGTCTGGGAAACTGCCCGATGGAGGGGGATAACTACTGGAAACGGTAGCTAATACCGCATAATGTCGCAAGACCAAAGAGGGGGACCTTCGGGCCTCTTGCCATCGGATGTGCCCAGATGGGATTAGCTAGTAGGTGGGGTAACGGCTCACCTAGGCGACGATCCCTAGCTGGTCTGA
>NZ_VDAY01000104.1:0-231 GCF_019584005.1 Citrobacter sp. EC_71 | reverse complement strand
TTCCCCCAGTAGCGGCGAGCGAACGGGGAGCAGCCCAGAGTCTGAATCAGCATGTGTGTTAGTGGAACGGTCTGGAAAGTCCGACGGTACAGGGTGATAGTCCCGTACACAAAAATGCACATGTTGTGAACTCGAAGAGTAGGGCGGGACACGTGGTATCCTGTCTGAATATGGGGGGACCATCCTCCAAGGCTAAATACTCCTGACTGACCGATAGTGAACCAGTACCGT
>NZ_VDAY01000103.1:0-231 GCF_019584005.1 Citrobacter sp. EC_71 | reverse complement strand
GAAGGGGGGACGGAGAAGGCTATGTCGGCCGGGCGACGGTTGTCCCGGTTTAAGCGTGTAGGTGTGTGTTCCAGGTAAATCCGGTTCACTTTAACACTGAGGCGTGATGACGAGGCACTACGGTGCTGAAGTGACAAATGCCCTGCTTCCAGGAAAAGCCTCTAAGCATCAGGTAACACGAAATCGTACCCCAAACCGACACAGGTGGTCAGGTAGAGAATACCAAGGCGC
>NZ_VDAY01000102.1:0-233 GCF_019584005.1 Citrobacter sp. EC_71 | reverse complement strand
CCGCGGTGTTGCCCGCGAGGTCGGTGACGGTGGCCACGATGGTGTGGTCACCGTCGGCCAGCTCGCCGGACGTGATATGCCACTGACCGGCCGCGTCTTTCGTTGCCGCCACCGGGGTGCCGCCGTCGATGCTCACCATCACGCTCACGGCGTCTTTATCCGTGGCAATGGCAAAGCCCGGCGTAGTGTCGTTGGTCTGGTTATCCCCCGCCCTGCCGGTGTCGTCGCTCAGC
>NZ_VDAY01000101.1:0-237 GCF_019584005.1 Citrobacter sp. EC_71 | reverse complement strand
CGCTGGCGCGATTTAGCCCCGACGTATCCCCACTGTTCGTCCATTTCCGCGCAGACGATGACGTCACTGCCCGGCTGTATGCGCGAGGTTACCGACTGCGGCCTGAGTTTTTTAAGTGACGTAAAATCGTGTTGAGGCCAACGCCCATAATGCGGGCAGTTGCCCGGCATCCAACGCCATTCATGGCCATATCAATGATTTTCTGGTGCGTACCGGGTTGAGAAGCGGTGTAAGTGA
>NZ_VDAY01000100.1:0-237 GCF_019584005.1 Citrobacter sp. EC_71 | reverse complement strand
CTTTGGTGCCTTCGGGAACTCTGAGACAGGTGCTGCATGGCTGTCGTCAGCTCGTGTTGTGAAATGTTGGGTTAAGTCCCGCAACGAGCGCAACCCTTATCCTTTGTTGCCAGCGATTCGGTCGGGAACTCAAAGGAGACTGCCAGTGATAAACTGGAGGAAGGTGGGGATGACGTCAAGTCATCATGGCCCTTACGAGTAGGGCTACACACGTGCTACAATGGCATATACAAAGAG
>NZ_VDAY01000010.1:179039-181326 GCF_019584005.1 Citrobacter sp. EC_71 | reverse complement strand
CTTTGGTGCCTTCGGGAACTCTGAGACAGGTGCTGCATGGCTGTCGTCAGCTCGTGTTGTGAAATGTTGGGTTAAGTCCCGCAACGAGCGCAACCCTTATCCTTTGTTGCCAGCGGTCCGGCCGGGAACTCAAAGGAGACTGCCAGTGATAAACTGGAGGAAGGTGGGGATGACGTCAAGTCATCATGGCCCTTACGAGTAGGGCTACACACGTGCTACAATGGCATATACAAAGAGAAGCGACCTCGCGAGAGCAAGCGGACCTCATAAAGTATGTCGTAGTCCGGATTGGAGTCTGCAACTCGACTCCATGAAGTCGGAATCGCTAGTAATCGTGGATCAGAATGCCACGGTGAATACGTTCCCGGGCCTTGTACACACCGCCCGTCACACCATGGGAGTGGGTTGCAAAAGAAGTAGGTAGCTTAACCTTCGGGAGGGCGCTTACCACTTTGTGATTCATGACTGGGGTGAAGTCGTAACAAGGTAACCGTAGGGGAACCTGCGGTTGGATCACCTCCTTACCTTAAAGAAACGTTCTTTGTAGTGCTCACACAGATTGTCTGATGAATGATGAACTTCTGAATGTACTTTCAAGTGCATTAAGAAGTTTTGCTCTTTAAAAATCTGGATCAAGCTGAAAATTGAAACGACACACTGTGTCTGTTCTCCGTAATAAGAACAGATAAAAGGTGTGTTCGAGTCTCTCAAATTTTCGCAACACGATGGTGTTTTACGAAACATCTTCGGGTTGTGAGGTTAAGCGACTAAGCGTACACGGTGGATGCCCTGGCAGTCAGAGGCGATGAAGGACGTGCTAATCTGCGATAAGCGCCGGTAAGGTGATATGAACCGTTATAACCGGCGATTTCCGAATGGGGAAACCCAGTGTGATCCGTCACACTATCGTTAACTGAATACATAGGTTAACGAAGCGAACCGGGGGAACTGAAACATCTAAGTACCCCGAGGAAAAGAAATCAACCGAGATTCCCCCAGTAGCGGCGAGCGAACGGGGAGCAGCCCAGAGTCTGAATCAGCATGTGTGTTAGTGGAACGGTCTGGAAAGTCCGACGGTACAGGGTGATAGTCCCGTACACAAAAATGCACATGTTGTGAACTCGAAGAGTAGGGCGGGACACGTGGTATCCTGTCTGAATATGGGGGGACCATCCTCCAAGGCTAAATACTCCTGACTGACCGATAGTGAACCAGTACCGTGAGGGAAAGGCGAAAAGAACCCCGGCGAGGGGAGTGAAAAAGAACCTGAAACCGTGTACGTACAAGCAGTGGGAGCACCTTCGGGTGTGACTGCGTACCTTTTGTATAATGGGTCAGCGACTTATATTCTGTAGCAAGGTTAACCGTATAGGGGAGCCGAAGGGAAACCGAGTCTTAACTGGGCGTTAAGTTGCAGGGTATAGACCCGAAACCCGGTGATCTAGCCATGGGCAGGTTGAAGGTTGGGTAACACTAACTGGAGGACCGAACCGACTAATGTTGAAAAATTAGCGGATGACTTGTGGCTGGGGGTGAAAGGCCAATCAAACCGGGAGATAGCTGGTTCTCCCCGAAAGCTATTTAGGTAGCGCCTCGTGAATTCATCTTCGGGGGTAGAGCACTGTTTCGGCTAGGGGGTCATCCCGACTTACCAACCCGATGCAAACTGCGAATACCGAAGAATGTTATCACGGGAGACACACGGCGGGTGCTAACGTCCGTCGTGAAGAGGGAAACAACCCAGACCGCCAGCTAAGGTCCCAAAGTCATGGTTAAGTGGGAAACGATGTGGGAAGGCACAGACAGCCAGGATGTTGGCTTAGAAGCAGCCATCATTTAAAGAAAGCGTAATAGCTCACTGGTCGAGTCGGCCTGCGCGGAAGATGTAACGGGGCTAAACCATGCACCGAAGCTGCGGCAGCGACACTATGTGTTGTTGGGTAGGGGAGCGTTCTGTAAGCCGTTGAAGGTGTCCTGTGAGGGATGCTGGAGGTATCAGAAGTGCGAATGCTGACATAAGTAACGATAATGCGGGTGAAAAACCCGCACGCCGGAAGACCAAGGGTTCCTGTCCAACGTTAATCGGGGCAGGGTGAGTCGACCCCTAAGGCGAGGCCGAAAGGCGTAGTCGATGGGAAACAGGTTAATATTCCTGTACTTGGTGTTACTGCGAAGGGGGGACGGAGAAGGCTATGTCGGCCGGGCGACGGTTGTCCCGGTTTAAGCGTGTAGGTGTGTGTTCCAGGTAAATCCGGTTCACTTTAACACTGAGGCGTGATGACGAGGC
>NZ_VDAY01000010.1:0-178944 GCF_019584005.1 Citrobacter sp. EC_71 | reverse complement strand
CCCGTGGAGCTGAAATCAGTCGAAGATACCAGCTGGCTGCAACTGTTTATTAAAAACACAGCACTGTGCAAACACGAAAGTGGACGTATACGGTGTGACGCCTGCCCGGTGCCGGAAGGTTAATTGATGGGGTTATCCGTAAGGAGAAGCTCTTGATCGAAGCCCCGGTAAACGGCGGCCGTAACTATAACGGTCCTAAGGTAGCGAAATTCCTTGTCGGGTAAGTTCCGACCTGCACGAATGGCGTAATGATGGCCAGGCTGTCTCCACCCGAGACTCAGTGAAATTGAACTCGCTGTGAAGATGCAGTGTACCCGCGGCAAGACGGAAAGACCCCGTGAACCTTTACTATAGCTTGACACTGAACACTGGTCCTTGATGTGTAGGATAGGTGGGAGGCTTTGAAGTGTGGACGCCAGTCTGCATGGAGCCATCCTTGAAATACCACCCTTTAATGGCTGGTGTTCTAACGTGGGCCCCTAATCGGGGTTGCGGACAGTGTCTGGTGGGTAGTTTGACTGGGGCGGTCTCCTCCCAAAGAGTAACGGAGGAGCACGAAGGTTAGCTAATCCTGGTCGGACATCAGGAGGTTAGTGCAAAGGCATAAGCTAGCTTGACTGCGAGAGTGACGGCTCGAGCAGGTGCGAAAGCAGGTCTTAGTGATCCGGTGGTTCTGAATGGAAGGGCCATCGCTCAACGGATAAAAGGTACTCCGGGGATAACAGGCTGATACCGCCCAAGAGTTCATATCGACGGCGGTGTTTGGCACCTCGATGTCGGCTCATCACATCCTGGGGCTGAAGTAGGTCCCAAGGGTATGGCTGTTCGCCATTTAAAGTGGTACGCGAGCTGGGTTTAGAACGTCGTGAGACAGTTCGGTCCCTATCTGCCGTGGGCGCTGGAGAATTGAGGGGGGCTGCTCCTAGTACGAGAGGACCGGAGTGGACGCATCACTGGTGTTCGGGTTGTCATGCCAATGGCACTGCCCGGTAGCTAAATGCGGAAGAGATAAGTGCTGAAAGCATCTAAGCACGAAACTTGCCCCGAGATGAGTTCTCCCTGAGACTTTAAGTCTCCTGAAGGAACGTTGAAGACGACGACGTTGATAGGTCGGGTGTGTAAGTGTAGCGATACATTGAGCTAACCGATACTAATGAACCGTGAGGCTTAACCTTACAACGCCGAAGATGTTTTGGCGAAGAGACATCGAAATTCAGCTTGATTACAGATTACATCGACATGCAAAAGCGTGTTGATAAACAGAATTTGCCTGGCGGCTGTAGCGCGGTGGTCCCACCTGACCCCATGCCGAACTCAGAAGTGAAACGCCGTAGCGCCGATGGTAGTGTGGGGTCTCCCCATGCGAGAGTAGGGAACTGCCAGGCATCAAATAAAGTGAAGAAGCCCATCCTGACGGATGGGCTTTTTTGCGTCTGTGCGGGATGAAAACCGCCGGATGCGGCGTGCCGCCTTATCCGGCCTACAGAGGCAGGGCTGAACGTATTTTGTAGGCCTGATAAGCGCAGCGCATCAGGCAACGCGGCGGTACATTGCCGGATGCGGCGTACCGCCTTATCCGGCTTACAGGGGCCGGGCTGAATGTATTTTGTAGGCCTGATAAGCGTAGCGCATCAGGCAACGCGGCGGTACATTGCCGGATGCGGCGTAACAGCCTTAATCGGCCAACAAAAGCACACTGTCTCGATCTACTACACGGATCTCTCCCTCGAACACATCTGAATCCTTTCTCTGCTAATTAAAATCGTGATCTTTACCGCACAATAAGATATAACAATTATATAACATTCTATTCACTAAAAAACACACAACCATCATTGATAAATTCACGCGATCGTTGGCAGGGGTACAATTCTAATGGCTGATAGTAGTGTAACTGAGAACGGGGCGCTGGCAGACGGCGATACCCGTCGTCGTATATGGGCGATTGTCGGAGCATCATCAGGGAATCTGGTCGAATGGTTTGATTTCTATATCTATTCATTCTGCTCTCTTTATTTTGCTCATATCTTTTTTCCATCAGGAAATACCACCACACAACTCTTACAAACCGCTGGCGTTTTTGCCGCTGGCTTCTTGATGCGACCAATTGGAGGCTGGCTGTTTGGCCGTATCGCGGATAAGCACGGGCGTAAAAAGTCCATGTTGCTGTCCGTTTGTATGATGTGCATGGGATCGTTGGTGATCGCTTGTCTACCGGGATATGAAACTATCGGTACCTGGGCGCCTGCGCTATTACTGCTGGCAAGGCTATTCCAGGGGTTATCTGTCGGTGGTGAATACGGAACCAGCGCGACGTATATGAGTGAAGTCGCCGTTGAAGGTAAGAAAGGTTTTTATGCTTCATTCCAGTACGTAACGTTAATCGGCGGACAGTTACTGGCATTGCTGGTTGTGGTCATATTACAGCACACGTTAGAAGACTCAGCGCTCAGAGAGTGGGGTTGGCGTATTCCATTTGCGTTGGGCGCCGTGCTGGCTATAGTTGCGCTATGGCTGCGTCGCCAACTGGATGAAACCTCGAAACAGGATGTTCGCGCGCTGAAAGAAGCGGGTTCCCTGAAAGGTCTGTGGCGTAATCGCAAAGCTTTTGTCATGGTGCTTGGTTTTACCGCCGCGGGTTCGTTGTGTTTTTACACGTTCACAACCTATATGCAGAAGTACCTGGTTAACACAGCCGGTATGCATGCCAACGTAGCCAGTGGGATTATGACGGTGGCACTGTGTGTGTTCATGCTGGTACAACCGTTGTTCGGCGCCTTGTCTGATAAAATTGGCCGACGTACTTCAATGCTGTGTTTTGGCGCGTTGGCCGCGATTTTCACCGTTCCCATTCTGACAGCATTGCAAAGCGTAACATCCCCGTATATGGCGTTTGCTCTGGTGATGTGTGCTCTGTTAATCGTCAGTTTCTATACGTCAATTAGCGGTATTCTGAAGGCCGAAATGTTCCCGGCACAGGTGCGCGCTCTGGGGGGCGGCTTATCTTATGCGGTGGCCAATGCGCTGTTTGGCGGTTCAGCCGAATATGTCGCGTTGTCCCTGAAGTCTGTTGGTATGGAAACGACATTCTTCTGGTACGTCACTGCGCTGGCAGTCGTTGCGTTTTTAGTATCGCTAATGCTGCATGGGAAAGGGAAAGGTCTGCGCCTCTAGTAATGTGCTAGTTGCCAGACCGCATAGCCGGTAGATGCGCCTGCAACATCCCAGGCGAAGTCCTTCCAGCTCCAGCCGCTCCCAGCGGGACGGCTGTCCCACAGCTCTTTTGATGCACCCAGGCTGACTGAGAACATCAGGCCGATAGCCGCACTGCGATCGCGGCTGTTGCCCTGATGTTGGGCATATTCATTGCCGGCTGCGGCAAGCATGGCGGAGGCGATAAAGTGTTGAGCTTTGTCTTGCCCGCTCCACTGGTCGTTAGCCATATGGCTGCAGCCCGAAATGGCAAGGATACTGGTAAGAATGAACAGGCGCACCGTTGCCTCCATATGAAAAACCCCGTCACTGGACGGGGTCTTGATTACAGAATACGGCTAATTAATCTGTCGATACGAATACGGCGTAGTCGACGGATGAGCTTACGCACTTTGACTGGATAGTCAGCAATGCTTTGCAGGTCGCGATAGTGCTTAACGACGGTAGTATGCGTACGGATAAGCTCCAGCTCTTTATCGCGCTGAGGGGTGAGCTCTTGCTTAGGATCGTGAATAAGGATGGCGTTTTCCAGATCCAGACGCCAGGCGCGAGGGTTAAGGTTGTTGCCGGTGAGCAGCATCCATTTATCATCAACCCACATACCTTTCAGATGATAGGTGTTGTCATCATCTTTCCATAGGCGTACGACCAGCTGGTCGGTATTCACGTAATACTGCAATCTGCTCAAGAAACGGCGCAGATTGATTTCATACAGATAAGGCAGCGCGCCGATGATTTTAAAAGGCTCATCTTCCGGGATGTAAAAGTCGTTGGCAGTTTTATCACCGACAATGATTTCGACCTTTTTCCCTTCACGCAGCAGTTGAATGATATTGCGCACCAGTATGGCGGGCAGATTGAAATAAGGGGTACAAATCGTGAGTTTGTGCTCTGCGCAGGGCATGAGGTGGAAAATAGTCTTATTTAACAGACTGGATTTTCCGAGTCCAACCAGCGGCGTAACAGAAAGCTGTTCATTATCCGCATCCCCCTGAAAATGGAATGACGCATCCCGCAGTTCCTGACGGTACAAGCGAATGTCGTTTTTAATTTCCGGGCTTTTAGGGCGATTGATATCATCAAGACGATTAACGCCGCGACCATTCATCAGGTTTTGCGCCACCCAATTAAACATGATATCGGCCATTTGCGCGTTGCGAATCAACTGATAACGGTCGTAGCGATATTTATCATGCTGATGCAGATAAACATCGTTCAGGCTGGCACCGCTATACAGGACGCTGTCATCGATGATAAAGCCTTTGAAATGCAGAACGCCAAGGGCTTCGCGCGTGTTAATCGGCACGCCATAGACAGGAATATCGATACCAGGGTTTTCTTGCGCCATGCGGCAATACCAGTCAGCATTGGTATTTGATGCCGCAGCACCAATGCGCCCGCGCTGGGCTCGGTGCCAGTCGACAAGCACCCGGACATCCAGTTCAGGACGCTGCCGTTTTGCCGCATAGAGCGCGTCGAGTATGCCTTTGCCACCGTCATCCTGTTCCAGGTACAGCGCAATAATGCAGATCCGTCGCGTCGCGCTGGCTATTTTTTCCAGCAGAGTCTCCCTGAAATTAGCGGGAGCATAAAAGAAATCTACATCATCAACTGACTGAGAAATCTTGGGTAGTTGGGCAAGGTGTTGTTGATGTTTATTACGCTTAAATTTTGACAACATCACAGTGCATTTCTTCTCTGTTCATTGAAGGGTCCTCTGTGCTATGCAGACGACATAAGCGGGCAATGATACCACCAGTACCCATTAATGTGGTCAACATTTCCAGTACCTTACTCACGATTCCTCAAATTGGGCCAGATTAAGCGTTAGCCCAACAATCCCCTCTTCGAGTTGGACGTCAACAACGAACCCGAGTTTCCGGGCCAGGGCGACCATACCGCGATTGTTTGGCATCGTAATACCATTCAAACGTCTAAGTCCGTGATCTCGGGTATAGGCAATTAATTTTTCCATCAATCGGCGACCCAGTCCAAGTCCTTTGAGATCAGAACGAACCAGGACGGCAAACTCGGCATCTACGTTATCAGGATCCGAGATAGCTCGCGTCACGCCGAGGATCTCTTCATGATTATCTCTACAACGCACAGCGACAAAGGCCATTTCACGATCGTAGTCGATCTGTGTCATATTGGCTAAATCTTCATGGGTAAATTCGTTGATCTCACTAAAATAGCGATAATAAAGATCTTCTTTTGTTACCTGAGAAATGAACTGCTGCAGATGAGGTTCATCCTCTGGCAAAATGGGGCGGAACAGGCAGCGCTCGCCGTTCTTCAACTCCACCCACTCTTCAAGCTGATGAGGGTAGGGGCGTACAGCCAATCTGCTTTCGTTATCGCCTGTGAAAGGGGCAATGTCCAGCGTGACGTCCAGCGCGGTAAATTCACCGGCAGAGGCCAGCAGCGGATGGATATCCAGACGCTGAATTTCCGGACAATCGACGATCAGGTTGGATACCTGCACCAGAAGCTGGCTTAGTCCGGCGATATCCAGTGGGCGTAGCGCGCTACGAGCGCGGATCTTCTTATTTTTGATCCCCTGGATCACCAGATAACGCGCCAGATTCATGTTCAATGGCGGCAATGCAACCACGGCTTGCTCTTCTGGTCGCCACTCAACCCCACCTTCACCCAGCATAATCAGCGGGCCAAATACCGGATCGTGTTCAACGACGACGCGAAGCTCCTGCGCGCCAGCGCGATTCGCCATGCTTTGCACTAATAAACCGTGGATGCGCGCCTGCGGCCAGGCCATTTTCACCCGATCAAAAATCGCGTTCGCGGCCTGCTGTACCTCTGTTGCCGTTCTCAGGTAGAGCATTACCCCCTGAACTTCCGACTTATGCGGGATATCAGGTGAACGCAGCTTGAGCGCCACCGGATAGCCGATCTGCTCTGCGATATGCACAGCTTCCGCGCTGTCGCTGGCGATCCAGGTCGGGAGCGTGTGTAAGCCATAAGCTTGTAAAATCGGCTGCACTTCATGGGTGTCCAGCGATGTGGCTCCTTCGGCAATCGCTTGCTGTAACAGATTATGCGCCTCGGCAGTATTAGTGGTCAGGTAGTCCGGTAGCGCAGGCGTTTCTCGCAGTTGCTTCTGGTTACGCCGATACTCGACCATATGCATAAACGCGGTGATGGTCCCTTCCGGCGTACGGTAGGTGGGCAACCCTGCTTCGCTAAATAGCCTACGGGCTTCCTGAGAAGAAAACTCCCCGCACCAGTTGGTCAGTAAGGAGATAAATTTCCCTCGTGGATGCTGCTTTACTGCTTCGATCAACGCTTGCGCGCTTTCGGTCCCGGGGGCGGCGGCGCTGGGCGAATGAATCACCATCAGCGCGTCGAAGTCCTGACTGGCGAGCAAAATATCCAGCGCTTTTACATAGTGTTCGCTACTGGCATCGTCACGCAGATCCAGCGGGTTGCCGATATCAACATGGGCTGGTAGCGCATCGCGTAATTTCTGGCAGGTATCTTCACTCAGCGTGGCGAGTTTGCCATTTTTCGACCATAGCTCATCCAATGCCAGTGCGGCAGGTGCGGCGCCGTTACTGATGATCATCAGCCTGTCACCACGCAGCGGGCGCATGTGACTCAGGGTTTCGACCGCTGAGAACAGCTCGTGAGTGTCTTGTACTCGCAATAAACCGGCGCGCTGGATTGCTGCGTCCCAGGCTGGGTCCATTCCGGCGCTGGTGTGCAGTAAACGCTGCGCTGCCGGGCTACGGCCACTCTTAATCACCAGAATGGGTTTGTTGCGCGCGGCGCTACGGGCGGCAGAGACAAAGCGCCGGGCATCGCTCAAATGTTCGAGATAGAGCAATATCGCGCTGGTTTTGCTGTCGCGTGCCAGGTAATCCAGTAGTTCATCAACGTCGATATCCAGGCTGTCACCCAGCGCGATGAAGTAAGAAAAGCCCATTTCTCTCTGCTGTGCCCAGTCGAGTATGGTATTGGATACGGCGGCGGATTGAGAGATAAAAGCCAGCTTGCCGCGCTTAATCGGGACGGGGGAAAAGCTGGCGTTAAGCCCCTGCCAGGGGGCGAGAAGTCCCAGGCTGTTGGGACCCAGCAGGCGTATTTTATAGCGTGAGGCGCAGGCCAACAGTTCTGCATGTTGGGCCGCGGGAGCCGAAAGAATAATGCAGGTTTTACAGCCTTTCTCGCCAAGTGCTTCGAGTAATGCCAGGTTACGGCTGGCATTGGTGCACAATACGGCGAGGTCGGGGCTAAAAGGCAAGCTACTGATATTGGGCCAGGCCAGTACGCCCAATACCGCTTTCCAGGCGGGCGTCACCGGTAGAACTGGCCCATTGAAACCGCCGGCAAGCAGATTACGCATCATCAGGTAACCCGCGCGGTTAGGCTTCATCGACGCCCCAATCACCGCAATGGATTTCGGTCGCAGTAGTGCTTCCAGACCACGTTGACTCATATCGGCTTCCTTAATGACTCCAGTGACCGAATGATTTTAAACGCTTTCTGTGGAGTCTGCTGTGACGCTCCCCTGATGTTGGGTTTTTCCTGCCAGGTAACGGGTTTTAAAGCGCGTGAAGTGAGCGCTTAATCCTTCCGCAGCTTGCGTATCACCAGCCAGATCCAGCAAAGCGATAGCCACTTCGGCAGTACAGTATTGCCCTTCGGCGTGAATACCACGCAGGTGATAAGCAGATAGGCGCGATAAATCAACGGAGATCACCGGCAGGTTGTCGAGGTACGGGCTTTTGCGGAACATTTTACGCGCTTCCGGCCAGGTGCCATCGAGCATAATAAACAATGGCGGTTTACCGGTTGGCGGCGCGAAAATCACTTCGCGCTCTTCGCCCGCATAGGAAGCCGGGAACACGACCATCGGCTGGTAATCAGGATTCTTCACCAGCTCAAGCAGCGCCTGCGGCGGTTCGGTGCGTGACCACTGAAAAGCCGCGGTATCTGGCAAAATATCGGCGATTAAACGTCCCGTATTGCTGGGCTTCATTGGCTCGGTATCAAACATGACCAGACAAAAACGGCTTTTTGCCTCAGACGGTACTAATGTTGCACACAAGCAGAGTTTCAGCGGCAGCAGGCAGCGCTGGCAGCGACGAATACGGTTACCTCGGGCGAGGAAAGGACGGGTGGCGCGCGCGAGGCGCTCAGCGCGTAACTGAAGAACAGCGTTATCGGTCATGGGGAAACACGTTGAAAAACGCCATTGTCGCAGAGGTGAAAACGGGGCACAAGATGCGCCCCGTAGAGATTATAGTGATTCGTTAAGCCAGCTATCAAACGGTGCCTTAGGGACGGCGCCATTGAGCATGTCGACGATTTCACCTTTTCTGAAGATCATGATGGTCGGAATACTGCGGATACCGAAGCGGGCGCTGAGTTCACGCTCGGCTTCCGTATTTACTTTAACAAAACGCACTTTACCGCTACGCTCTTCCGCGACATCTTCAAAAATTGGGGCAAAGTTACGGCATGGCCCGCACCAGGGGGCCCAAAAATCAACCACCACTGGGAGATCGTCTTTTAACAGTTTATCCAGTGTTTCACCGGTCGCATTGATCACCTCCCCATCAAACAGGTCGTGACCACAGCGTCCGCATTTCGCCGCTTCCTGGACACGATCGTCGGGAATGCGGTTGATAGCCTGGCAGCTGGTACAAACGGTATTCATAACTAACCTCTGGATGAGTAGTGTGGACTTCATGGCAGTGACGCCAGTATGTTTCTATTATGTTACATATTATCGGGGAGTCTGTTCTAAACAACAATGCGTTTTATTCAATGAGTACAATAGTCCTTAGCTTTTAAATGAAATAATGGCTAACGACGTGCACATCGGGTAATCTGCGCGCTTCGCGCAGAGCAGGTGGAGAAAAACATGAGCGACGAACTGAAGAACAAAAACGGCAAGGTCAAAGTGATGTACGTCCGCAGTGACGATGACTCGGATAAACGCACCCAAAATCCACGTACTGGTAAAGGCGGCGGACGCCCCGGTACTTCCCGAGCCGAAGGCGGTCGTCGCCCTGCCCGTGATGACAGAAAGGGTCCGAACAGCGAACGCGGCCGTGAACGTGGTCGTGACCGCGATACAGAACGCGATCGCAGACGTGAAGATTCACCATGGCGTACCGTGTCCCGCGCACCGAATGATGATGCGGCGGATAAAGCCGATCATGGCGGTATTAGCGGCAAGAGTTTTATCGATCCTGAAGTCTTACGTCGTCAGCGCGCGGAAGAAACCCGCGTTTACGGTGAGAATGCTTGTCAGGCTCTGTTCCAGAGTCGCCCGGACGCTATTGTTCGCGCCTGGTTTGTGCAGAGCGTCACCCCGCGTTTTAAAGAAGCATTACGCTGGATGGCGGCAAACCGCAAAGCCTACCACGTGGTTGACGAAGCAGAGCTGGCGAAAGCTTCCGGTACTGAGCACCATGGCGGTGTTTGCTTCCTGATCAAAAAACGTAACGGTACCACCGTTAAGCAGTGGGTGGGTCAGGCTGGAGCGCAGGATTGCGTACTGGCTCTGGAAGACATCGCTAACCCGCACAACCTGGGCGGAATGATGCGTAGCTGCGCCCACTTTGGTGTGAAAGGCGTGGTGGTACAGGATGCGGCGCTGCTGGAATCAGGTGCGGCTATCCGTACCGCTGAAGGTGGCGCAGAGCACGTTCAGCCGATCACCGGTGACAGCATTGTCGATGTGCTGGACGACTTCCGTAAGGCAGGTTACACGGTAGTGATGACCTCAAGCGTGAAAGGCAAACCGTTGTTTACTACCACGCTGCCGGAAAAAATGGTGCTGGTATTAGGGCGTGAGCGTGAAGCGCTGCCGGAAGCGGCATGCTCAGCTGACGACCTGTGCGTGGCGATTGACGGTACGGGTAACGTTGAAACGCTCAACGTATCTGTGGCAACCGGCGTACTGCTCGCGGAGTGGTGGCGTCAGAACAAAGCCTGATAATAAAAATGCCAGCGAATCGCTGGCATTTTTTTACTCGCTTTCTGCTGGTAACACCGGCGTCCAGTCAATCGGTTTTTCACCTTGTTGTTCCAACCATTCATTGGCCAGTACAAAGTGATTGCAGCCAAAGAAACCGCGATGTGCTGAGAGCGGTGACGGATGCGGCGCTTTCAACACATGGTGACGCTGGGTATCAATAATCGCGCCTTTCTTTTGTGCGTGTGAACCCCAGAGCAGGAAAACGACGCCTTCGCGATGCTGATTAATCAAGCTGATGACTTTATCGGTAAAGGTTTCCCAGCCCAGGCTGGCGTGAGAATGTGCCTGACCGGCGCGGACAGTGAGTACGGTATTAAGTAACAGCACCCCCTGACGTGCCCAGCTTTCCAGATAGCCGTGCGTTGGGCGCGTGAAGCCAGGAATCGTCGCTTCCAGCTCTTTGTACATGTTCAGCAGCGATGGGGGAGTGGAAATACCCGGACGAACAGAGAACGCGAGACCGTGTGCCTGGCCTGGACCGTGGTAAGGATCCTGCCCCAGGATGACGACTTTCACGTCGCCAAGTTCGGTAAAGCGAAAAGCGTTAAACACATCTTTTTGCGGCGGGTAAATTGTCATACCCGACTGACGCTCGCCAGCGACAGTATGTAGCGTGTTAACAAAATAAGGCTGCTGTTTCTCATCTGCCAGCACATCGTGCCAGGTTAATTCGGTGGCCATCTCGCTCTCCTGCGAATTTTCAATCCCTCTAGCTTAACTGCTTCTTACTACGTCGCAAAATTCTCTACGTTTCTCAACGGCCTGGGTCTTAAAGATAGTTGAAAATTTATGTAAAAAGTTTAGCTGCGTACGTGGCGTAAGTTGATGTAAAACAATAAAATCCACCTATCACCACTTTTCATGTGTGGTTTTTGTTGATTTAAATCAAAGATTCAAGGGTGTGTGAGGGGTATATATACACTCAAGCAACAATGGTTTTACCAATTGGCCGGATGACGGCCAACCGAGATCAAATAATTTTGCCGGGGAGGCATCAAATGATTACAGGTATCCAGATTACTAAAGCTGCAAACGACGACCTGCTGAACTCTTTCTGGCTGCTGGACAGCGAAAAAGGCGAAGCACGCTGCATCGTTGCGAAAGCAGGTTTCAATGCAGATGACGTCGTTGCCGTCAGCAAACTGGGTGAAATCGAATACCGTGAAGTGCCGGTAGATGTACAGCCGGAAGTCCGCGTGGAAGGTGGCCAGCACCTGAACGTGAACGTTCTGCGTCGCGAAACGCTGGAAGATGCGGTTAAGCATCCGGAAAAATATCCGCAGCTGACCATCCGTGTGTCTGGTTATGCGGTACGTTTCAACTCTCTGACCCCAGAACAGCAGCGCGACGTTATTGCTCGTACCTTTACTGAGAGCCTGTAAGGCTCGCGGGGAATAACCCCGTTTAGCAGAGAATCAAAAGCGGAAGATGCCAGCGCGTCTTCCGCTTTTTTATATCCGTTAGTAAAAAATTCGTACTGCGCAATACACTAACAGCAGCGCCAGAATGATATTCAACTGTCGGCCGTAACGGCGAAAGAGACGCTGAAAAAGATGGCCAGCCAGCGCCCAACATGCATTACCAAAGGTGCCGATCAGCGCCAGCAGAATACTCACCCCAATCAGCCAGTGAGCTTCCTGCGTATAGGGCAGTACAAACGTGGATAACGCGGTAATGCCGTACAAAATGATTTTGACGTTAACAAACTGCAAGCCAAAACTCGTCCAGAAGCCGATCGGTTCGGACTGCAAATTATCGTTTGCCGCCGGGCTGGTGGCGATTTTCAATGCCAGCCATAAGATATATGCCGCGCCTGCCCAACTGAGCCAGTGGATGATGGCCGGATCCATCGCGGCAAGCGAAAACGAAATCCCGGCACACATCAACATGACGATTAAAAAGCCCAGACTCATCCCGGCAAGCACGCGCGTACTCTGGCGAAAACCGTGTGACGTCGCAGCACTGAGCGCAAGGATATTGTTGGGTCCGGGGGTTAGCGCGGTAATCAATGTATAGGTCCAGAATGCACTTAAAAGCATGGGGGTCACTTGTCATCTCCTCTGTTTTGGTAGACAGTACCCGAGTTAAAACATTTAAAAAAATGAATGTTTTTGCATTCTCAGTTCGATAATTTCGATGGGTTGGTGCGGATGGATTTACGTCGATTTATTACGTTAAAAACGGTGGTGGAAGAGGGCTCGTTCCTGCGGGCGTCGCAAAAACTTTGCTGTACACAATCGACCGTCACGTTTCATATTCAACAGCTTGAGCAAGAGCTTTCGGTGCAGTTGTTCGAAAAAATTGGCCGCAGAATGTGTCTCACCAGTGAGGGCAAACGGTTGATGCCGCATATACACGACCTGACCCGCGTGATGGCATCGATTCGCCAGTCAGCGCAGCAGGATACGCAGCCGAGCGGCGATCTACGCGTTGCGACCGGTGAAACACTGCTGGCGTATAAAATGCCGCAGGTATTACAGCGTTTTAAACAACGCGCGCCTCATGTGCGGTTGTCCTTACAGTCGCTCAACTGCTATGTCATTCGCGATGCGTTGCTGGGTGATGAGGTTGATCTGGGCGTGTTTTATCGTGTTGGTAATGACGATGCGCTGGAGATGATACCGTTGGGCGATCAGTCACTGGTGCTGGTTGCGTCGCCTCTGCTGCAGCATGTTGATTTCACCCGGCATAACCAGCACATTCCCTGTAGCTTTATCATTAATGAGCCGCAATGTATTTTCAGACAACGCTTCGAGGGGTTACTGCGTAAGCGTCAGATTACGCTGGAAAATACGATTGAGTTATGGAGTATTGAGAGCATAAAGCACTGCGTATCGGCAAATCTTGGCGTCAGTTTTTTGCCACGTTTTGCTGTCGAGAAGGAGTTACGTTCAGGGGAGTTGATTGAATTACCGTTCAGTGAACAACCTGAGTTAATTACGGCATTGTGTGGTTATCATGCCGGAAAAGTCGTTAGCCCGGCGATGCGGGTGTTTCTTGAGTGTATTGAAGAGAGTTTTGCATCACGTGAAAAAATGCCGGGCTAAATGGCCCGGCATTCGGTTTACTCTTTGTCGGACTGCAGGGTAGCAGCTCCGCTCGGCTTACGACGTTTGCCGATATTTTTGGCGTCGCGGTGACGTTTCTTCACGCGCGGTTTCTCTTTTTCTTTGGCTTTTTGCTCGGCGCGCTTAGCCAGCACTTTCTTGGACGGCTTGCCGTTAGATTTCTCACTTGGGGCGCGAGTCGTCGGACGCAGTTCGTCAATAACGCGTGCCTTCAAAGGTTCGTCGATATAGCGGCTCGCTTTACCAAGCAGCAGGTGGTCGTGCGCTTCAACCAGAGAAATCGCGGTACCTTTACGGCCAGCGCGACCTGTGCGACCAATGCGGTGCAGATAGGCATCACCACTGCGCGGCATGTCGTAGTTAAACACGTGGCTAACGTCAGGAATATCGATCCCACGAGCGGCAACATCGGTCGCAACCAGCACGTTCACACGACCATCGGTCAGGCGTTTGATCGCTTCGTTACGCTTAATCTGTACCATCTCGCCTTCGAGATAGCAGTTATTAATGCCTGCCTGGCGCAGCCAGCCTGCCAGCTCGTGCACACGCTCACGCTTACGTACAAAAACAATCGAACGGGTTGCTTCCGGCTGTTTTAACAGATGGATCAGCAAAGCCGTTTTGTGCTCGATGTCATCGGCACGGTAGTAAAATTGGTGGATCTTCTTGCGTTCGCGGGTCGATGGATCCGCCGATACTTCGACCGGATCTTCCAGCAGGCGCTCGGCAAAATCTTTAATCGCGTCGCCTTCCAGCGTGGCAGAGAACAACATCGTCTGCTTACGCCAGCGGGTTTCACCGGCGATATGTTCGATGTCCTGGGCAAAGCCCATGTCCAGCATACGGTCTGCCTCATCGAGGATCAGCGTTTCAACCGCGTGGCAGTCGAAGTTCTCTTCTTTGATGTATTGCAGCAGACGACCGGTGGTGGCGACCACGATATCCTGGTTTTCGCTAAAGACTTCCATGTGGTTCATGTAAGCCACGCCGCCGGTAATCGTGGCGACATCCAGATGCGTATTCTTCGCCAGTTCGCGGGCGTGTTCGGCAACCTGCATCGCCAGTTCGCGCGTTGGCGTCAGAATTAAAATGCGCGGTGGGCCAGATTTTTTGCGCGGGAAGTCGAGCAGGTGCTGCAACGCTGGCAGCAAATATGCCGCCGTTTTACCGGTGCCTGTCGGCGCAGAACCGAGTACATCACGGCCATCGAGCGCAGGCGGAATGGCGGCAGCCTGAATGGCGGTCGGGCGAGTGAAACCTTTTTCCTGGAGGGCATCCAGAAGGCTTTCATCGAGTTCAAGTTCGGAAAAAGTCGTTACAGTCATGTTCTACCTCTGTGTGGGGCGCTGATTATAGACGTTACGGCTGCAATCTTCATCTGTTTGTATGGATATAGCTTCTCAGGTATTGTTTTTATCCTATGCTATCGTTTTTTTTCCCAGGAAGGTTGTTCTTCATGCCCCAGTCTACATCCGTACTTAGACGTAATGGATTTACATTTAAGCAGTTTTTTGTGGCACATGATCGTTGTGCAATGAAAGTCGGAACGGACGGTATTTTATTAGGGGCCTGGGCCCCCGTTGCGGGCGTAAAACGGATCCTGGATATTGGTACCGGGAGCGGCCTGTTGGCGCTGATGCTGGCCCAGCGCACTGATGAAAATGTCATCATTGACGCCGTGGAGCTTGATGTTGACGCCGCGCAGCAGGCGCAGGAGAACATCGCGCAATCTCCGTGGATGCATCGCGTCAGCGTTCATACAGCAGATGCGCAGCAATGGATACCGCGCCAGACCGTGCGTTTTGATTTGATTATCAGCAATCCACCCTATTATGAACAGGGAGTGGAATGCGCCACGCCGCAGCGCGAGCAGGCACGTTACACGACCGCACTTGATCATGAAGCATTGCTGGCACTGGCGGCGGGGAGTATTACAGAAGATGGTTTTTTTTGTGTTGTGCTGCCGGAACAAATTGGTAATGCATTTACCCAGCAGGCATTAAGTATGGGCTGGCATTTGCGTTTACGTACGGATGTGGCAGAAACTGAGGCCCGGCTACCACATCGTGTATTGTTGGCATTCTCCCCGCAGGCCGGGGAGTGCTTTAGCGACAGGTTGGTTATCCGTGGGCCAGACCAACGTTACTCTGAAGGTTACACGGCGCTGACCCAGGCGTTTTATCTGTTTATGTGATGACTTAGCGGTGAGAGGATGGACGGGCCTGACTCGGGAAGTTGTTCAGGATAATCCAGCGTGTAGTGCAGGCCCCGACTCTCTTTGCGCATCATTGCGCAGCGTACAATCAGCTCGGCAACCTGCACCAGGTTGCGCAGTTCCAGCAAATTGTTCGACACGCGGAAATGAGCGTAATACTCGTCGATTTCCTGTTGCAGCATGGTGATACGGCGCAGAGCGCGTTCCAGGCGCTTGGTTGTACGCACAATTCCGACGTAGTCCCACATAAATAAGCGCAGCTCATGCCAGTTATGCTGAATCACCACCAACTCATCCGGATTTTCCACACGACTTTCATCCCAGGCGGGAAGTGTGGTGACGCCGCGTGCGTAAGGCATTCGCCTGTCGATATCTTCAGCGGCTGACCAGCCGTAAACCAGGCACTCAAGCAATGAGTTCGACGCCATACGGTTGGCGCCATGCAGGCCGGTGTAGCTCACTTCGCCGATGGCATACAGACCGTCGACGTCCGTGCGGCCAAAGTCATCAACCATCACGCCGCCGCAGGTATAGTGCGCGGCAGGAACGATAGGGACCGGCTCTTTGGTCAAATCGATGCCCAGTCCGAGCAGTTTTTCATAAATCATCGGGAAATGCTGACGAACAAATGCTTCCGGTTTGTGGCTGATGTCGAGGAACATGCAGTCAGCGCCCAGGCGTTTCATCTCGTGGTCAATGGCACGGGCGACAATATCGCGGGGAGCCAGTTCGCCACGCTCGTCAAAATCGGGCATAAAGCGCGAGCCGTCCGGGCGCTTCAGGTGTGCGCCTTCGCCACGCAGCGCCTCGGTCAGCAGGAAATTGCGCGCCTGCGGATGATACAGCGCAGTTGGGTGAAACTGGTTAAATTCAAGATTGGCGACACGACATCCTGCGCGCCAGGCCATCGCAATCCCGTCCCCCGAGGAGATATCAGGATTGGTGGTGTACTGATACACTTTTGACGCGCCGCCGGTAGCTAACACCACTGACTTCGCATGGCAGGTTTCGACAGCTTCTTTATTACGATTCCAGATCCAGGCGCCGACCACCCGACGCGTTCCCGGCAGACCGATCTTATCGGAGACAATCAGGTCTACGGCATTGCTACGTTCAAGAACCCGAATGTTGGGATGATTTTGCGCCCGGCTGACAAGGGTGGTTTCGACTTCTTTACCGGTGGCATCCGCAGCATGCAGGATGCGTCGATGGCTATGACCACCTTCACGGGTCAGGTGATAACTCTCTTCACCGTTGGGCTGAACCTGTGTATCAAACAACACGCCCTGATCGATAAGCCACTGCACACAGGTGCGGGCATTGCTGGCGACAAATTCAACCGCATGACGATCGCACAGTCCGGCCCCGGCAACCAGCGTGTCTTCAACGTGGGAGTCGATACTGTCGGTTTCATCGAAAACCGCGGCAATACCGCCCTGAGCATAAAACGTCGAGCCTTCGCTAACAGGACCTTTGCTCAGTACAATAACCTGATGTTTCTCAGCCAGCCGCAGCGCCAGTGAGAGTCCGGCAGCTCCGCTGCCAATGATCAGCACGTCACAGGATAATTCAAGAGTTGTATTCATGATTTTTGTTTAATTTACTAAACACTGTTTGCTCACAATAGCACCACGACGCGCGTTACTGCACGTTTTATTTTTAGATGTGTTGCAATGGCTAAACATGAAAGAAAAGTAAGACGAGGATGAAATGAGCAAAATTATTTTGTGAAGCAGGCCGTTAGCATCAGATTATGTGATGAAATAAAGTGGCCGTTGGGTTACTCTGCAAGCGGTGAAATGGGCATTTCTTACAGATAGTGCGTTGATCGGGTTATGTAGACTTATAATGAGAGATAAGACCTGTCTACAACATGACAAACAAAAAACAAATGCGTAACGGAACTTTACGAAACTTGAGCACTCTAAGCATTTGCTTGCTCATAGTGAAGCTTATGGAGTGGCGTTTCGACAGCGCGTGGAAATTTGGTTTGGGGAGACTTTACCTCGGATGAGCGAGCAGTTAACGGACCAGGTCCTGGTAGAACGGGTCCAAAAGGGAGATCAGAAAGCCTTTAACCTACTGGTAGTCCGCTATCAGCATAAGGTGGCGAGTCTGGTTTCTCGCTATGTACCGTCGGGCGATGTACCCGATGTAGTACAAGAAGCATTTATCAAGGCCTATCGTGCGCTGGACTCGTTCCGGGGGGATAGTGCTTTTTATACCTGGCTGTATCGTATCGCAGTCAATACAGCGAAGAATTACCTGGTCGCTCAGGGGCGTCGTCCACCTTCCAGTGATATAGATGCGATTGAAGCAGAAAACTACGAAAGTGGCGGTGCACTGAAAGAAATTTCGAACCCTGAGAACTTAATGTTGTCAGAAGAACTGAGACAGATAGTTTTCCGAACTATTGAGTCCCTCCCGGAAGATTTACGCATGGCAATAACCTTGCGGGAGCTGGATGGCCTGAGCTATGAAGAGATAGCCGCTATCATGGATTGTCCGGTAGGTACGGTGCGTTCACGTATCTTCCGAGCGAGGGAAGCTATTGATAATAAAGTTCAACCGCTTATCAGGCGTTGACGATAGCGGGATACTGGAAAAGGTATTAGGCATGCAGAAAGAAAAACTTTCCGCTTTAATGGATGGCGAAACGCTGGATACTGAGTTGCTTAAAGAGCTAACTCATGACCCGGAAATGCAAAAAACCTGGGAGAGTTATCACCTGATTCGCGATTCCATGCGAGGTGATACCGCCGACGTTCTCCATTTCGATATTTCCGCCCGCGTAATGGCTGCCATCCAGGATGAGCCAGTACGTCAGACGGCGCCATTGATTCCTGAGGCCCAGCCAGCACCGCACCAGTGGCAGAAAATGCCATTCTGGAAGAAAATGCGTCCGTGGGCCGCGCAGCTTACCCAAATGGGCGTGGCTGCGTGTGTATCACTTGCAGTTATTGTTGGCGTCCAGCACTATAATGGTCAATCTGAAACGTCCCAGCAGCCCGAAACGCCGGTATTCAATACATTACCGATGATGGGTAAAGCCAGTCCGGTAAGCCTGGGTGTACCTTCTGACGCGACAGCCAGCGGCGGTCAGCAACAGCAGGTACAGGAGCAGCGTCGTCGTATTAATGCCATGTTGCAGGATTACGAACTGCAACGTCGACTGCACTCTGAACAGCTTCAGTTTGAGCAGGCGCAAACACAGCAAGCCGCTGTGCAGGTGCCAGGAATTCAAACTTTAGGAACGCAATCGCAGTAATGAAGCAACTTTGGTTTGCCATGTCACTTGTGGCTGGTAGCCTGTTTTTCTCTGTAAACGCCTCGGCCAATCCTGCGTCCGGGGCGTTGTTGCAGCAGATGAATCTGGCCAGCCAGTCGCTAACCTATGAGCTGTCATTTGTCAGCATCAATAAACAGGGCGTTGAATCCCTACGTTATCGCCATGCCCGCCAGGATAACCGTCCGTTAGCGCAACTGCTGCAATTGGATGGACCGCGCCGGGAAGTGGTGCAACGTGGCAATGAAATTAGCTATTTCGAGCCTGGGCTCGAACCGTTCACGCTGAACGGCGACTATATCGTTGACTCTCTGCCATCCCTGATTTACACCGACTTCAAACGCCTTGCACCCTACTATGATTTTATCTCAGTAGGCCGCACCCGCATTGCCGATCGGCTCTGTGAAGTGATCCGCGTTGTCGCTCGTGACGGCACCCGTTACAGCTATATCGTCTGGATGGACACGGAGACCAAGCTACCGATGCGTGTCGATCTTCTTGATCGTGATGGCGAAACGCTGGAACAGTTCCGCGTCATCGCCTTTACCGTAAACAACGGCGTTAGCGACAGCATGCAGACGCTGGCGAAAGCTAATCTACCGCCGTTGCTGTCGGTTCCTGCGGGTGAAAAAACCAACTTCAACTGGAGCCCGTCGTGGGTGCCGCAAGGCTTTAGCGAAGTCTCCAGCAGTCGACGCCCGCTGCCAACCATGGATAACATGCCGATTGAATCACGCCTTTATTCGGATGGCCTGTTCAGTTTCTCCGTGAACGTAAACCGCGCGACGCAAAACAGCACCGATCAACTGCTGCGAACCGGGCGTAGAACGGTCAGCACCAGCGTGCGTGATAACGCGGAAATTACGATAGTGGGCGAGCTTCCACCACAAACGGCGAAGCGTATCGCAGACAATATCAAGTTCAGGGCCGCACAATGATCAAAGAGTGGGCAACAGTCGTTTCCTGGCAAAATGGTCTGGCGACGGTCAGCTGTGATGTGAAAGCGTCATGTAGCAGCTGTGCTTCCCGGGCCGGGTGTGGGAGCCGCGTGCTGAATAAACTTGGACCGCAGACCACACATACTATTGTGGTACCCAGCGATGAGCCATTGGCCCCTGGTCAAAAAGTTGAGCTGGGCATTGCCGAGAGGAGCTTGTTGGGATCGGCGATGCTGGTTTATATGTCTCCACTGGCGGGTCTCTTTCTTTTCGCGGCACTGTTCCAGGTGCTATTTGGCTCCGATCTGGCGGCATTAAGCGGGGCTGTACTGGGTGGCGTGGGCGGATTCCTGATCGCCCGCGGATATTCCCGTAAGCTTGCTGAACGTGAAGCCTGGCAGCCGGTCATTCTGAACGTTGCCCTCCCGCCCGATCTTATTCGCGTCGAAACCCAGCAGTGATATCTTTGCCGGATGGCGCTGCGCTTATCAGGCCTACCGCGTTTTCAGATGCAGGCGTAGGCCGGATAAGGCGTTTATGCTGCCATCCGGCAAAAGTTTCACCGACTTTGTAAGGTTGTTTCCAGTTCCCGCTATCCTTGCTCTATGAACATTTCCTCGCCTCAGCGTTGTAGTGTAGAATGCGGCGTTTCACTTAAACAGACGTTAAGCTCAGATCAGCGACTTCTCAGAGCCTGCTCAGGCGGGCGTAAGGCACAATAATTACTCTATATGAAGAACATACGTAACTTTTCAATCATAGCTCACATCGACCACGGTAAATCGACGCTGTCTGACCGTATTATCCAGATCTGCGGTGGCCTGTCTGACCGTGAAATGGAAGCGCAGGTTCTCGACTCGATGGATCTTGAGCGTGAGCGCGGTATTACTATCAAAGCGCAGAGCGTGACGCTCGATTTCAAAGCATCTGATGGTGAAACCTATCAGCTTAACTTTATCGACACCCCGGGCCACGTCGACTTCTCATATGAAGTTTCCCGCTCGCTTGCCGCCTGTGAAGGCGCACTGCTGGTGGTTGACGCCGGGCAGGGTGTAGAAGCGCAAACGCTGGCCAACTGCTACACCGCCATGGAAATGGATCTGGAAGTGGTGCCGGTACTGAACAAAATTGACCTGCCGGCCGCTGACCCTGAGCGCGTAGCGGAAGAAATTGAAGATATCGTCGGTATCGACGCCACCGACGCAGTACGCTGCTCGGCGAAAACTGGCGTAGGTGTGACCGACGTTCTTGAACGTCTGGTGCGCGACATTCCGCCGCCGGAAGGTGATCCGGAAGGCCCGTTGCAGGCGCTGATTATCGACTCCTGGTTCGATAATTACCTGGGCGTGGTTTCGCTGGTGCGTATTAAAAACGGCACCATGCGTAAAGGTGACAAAATTAAAGTGATGAGCACCGGTCAGGTTTACAACGCCGACCGTCTGGGCATCTTCACGCCAAAACAGGTTGACCGTACCGAGCTGAAATGCGGCGAGGTAGGTTGGTTGGTTTGTGCGATTAAAGACATCCTTGGCGCCCCGGTGGGTGATACCTTAACGTCTGCGCGTAACCCGGCAGAGAAAGCGCTACCAGGTTTCAAGAAGGTGAAACCGCAGGTTTATGCCGGTCTGTTCCCGGTCAGCTCTGACGATTACGAAAACTTCCGTGATGCGCTCGGCAAGCTGAGCCTGAACGACGCTTCCTTGTTCTATGAGCCGGAAAGCTCAACCGCGCTGGGCTTTGGCTTCCGCTGCGGCTTCCTCGGCCTGTTGCACATGGAGATCATTCAGGAACGTCTGGAACGTGAATACGATCTGGATCTGATCACTACCGCGCCGACCGTAGTTTACGAAGTGGAAACCACGGCGAAGGAGACAATCTACGTCGATAGCCCGTCCAAGCTGCCGCCGCTGAACAACATCTACGAACTGCGCGAGCCGATCGCCGAGTGTCACATGCTGCTGCCGCAGGCGTACCTTGGTAACGTCATCACGCTGTGTATCGAGAAACGTGGCGTACAGACCAACATGGTTTATCACGGTAACCAGGTCGCGCTGACCTATGAAATTCCGATGGCGGAAGTGGTACTCGACTTCTTCGACCGCCTGAAGTCGACCTCCCGCGGCTATGCGTCGCTGGACTATAACTTCAAACGCTTCCAGGCGTCTGACATGGTGCGTGTTGATGTCCTCATCAACAACGAACGTGTTGATGCGCTGGCGCTGATCACTCACCGCGACAACTCCCAGAGCCGTGGCCGTGAGCTGGTCGAAAAGATGAAAGATCTGATCCCGCGCCAGCAGTTTGATATCGCGATCCAGGCGGCCATCGGCACGCACATCATCGCACGTTCAACGGTGAAGCAACTGCGTAAAAACGTTCTGGCGAAATGCTACGGTGGCGATATCAGCCGTAAGAAAAAGCTGCTGCAAAAACAGAAAGAGGGTAAAAAGCGCATGAAGCAGATCGGTAACGTCGAACTGCCGCAGGAAGCGTTCCTCGCCATTCTGCATGTCGGTAAAGACAGCAAATAATCTTAAGGAGTTGGCATGGCGAACATGTTTGCCCTGATTCTGGTGATTGCCACACTAGTGACGGGCATTTTATGGTGCGTAGATAAATTCATTTTCGCGCCAAAACGCCGGGAGCGTCAGGCAGCAGCACAAGCTGCTGCAGGTGATTCACTGGATAAAGCAACGCTGAAAAAAGTGGCCCCTAAGCCGGGCTGGCTGGAAACGGGCGCATCCGTTTTCCCGGTATTAGCTATCGTGCTGGTGGTGCGTTCGTTTATTTATGAACCGTTCCAGATCCCGTCAGGTTCGATGATGCCGACGCTGTTGATTGGCGACTTTATTCTGGTGGAGAAATTCGCCTACGGGATTAAAGATCCGATTTACCAGAAAACGTTGATCGAAACCGGCCATCCGAAACGCGGTGATATCGTGGTGTTTAAATACCCGGAAGATCCGCGCCTGGACTACATCAAACGCGCTGTCGGTTTACCGGGAGACAAAGTGACGTACGATCCGGTGGCAAAAGAGGTGACTATTCAGCCTGGTTGCAGCTCCGGTCAGGCGTGTGAAAATGCGCTGCCGGTAACCTACTCTGATGTTCAGCCCAGTGATTTTGTGCAGACCTTTGCTCGTCGTAACGGCGGGGAAGCGACCAGCGGTTTCTTTGAAGTTCCGTTGAACGAAACGAAAGAGAACGGTATTCGCCTCACCGAACGTAAAGAAACGCTCGGTGAGGTAACGCACCGCATTTTGACCGTGCCAATCGCGCAGGATCAGGTAGGGATGTACTACCGTCAGCCTGGCCAGCAGCTAGCGACCTGGATCGTCCCACCGGGACACTACTTCATGATGGGTGATAACCGTGACAATAGCGCGGACAGCCGTTACTGGGGATTTGTGCCGGAAGCGAATCTGGTGGGTAAAGCGACTGCAATCTGGATGAGCTTCGACAAGCAAGAGGGTGAATGGCCGACCGGCGTGCGTTTAAGCCGTATTGGCGGTATTCATTAATTGCTAATTATCGTTCACGTTGTCGTCACTAAGGCGACAGCGTGAATTATTTCTCGGATAAATTCCCGCAGACTAACGACATCCCTTGTCGTTGTGTATAGAATATTCCCCCGAAGTTTTAGGTTGGCACCGACAGGTTGCCACGGCACACGAAACAGCGTTGGTTTGTATACAAAAGCATTCAGACGATGCCAGATGGCTAAATGAATGGCGTATATCAGGTCTGTTTCGTGTGCTGAATTGTTGACGCATTCATTTATTGGTATCGCATGAACCCCATCGTAATTAATCGGCTTCAACGGAAGCTGGGCTACACTTTTAATCATCAGGAGCTGTTGCAGCAGGCATTAACTCACCGTAGCGCCAGCAGCAAACATAACGAGCGTTTAGAATTTTTAGGCGACTCTATTTTGAGCTTTGTCATTGCTAATGCGTTATATCACCGTTTCCCGCGTGTGGATGAAGGTGATATGAGCCGCATGCGCGCGACGCTGGTTCGCGGTAATACGCTGGCAGAATTAGCCCGTGAGTTTGACCTCGGTGAATGTTTACGTTTGGGACCAGGCGAGCTGAAAAGCGGCGGTTTCCGTCGTGAGTCGATCCTGGCGGACACCGTTGAAGCTTTGATCGGCGGCGTCTTCCTCGACAGCGATATTCAAACCGTTGAGCAACTGATCCTAAATTGGTATCAAACCCGTCTGGATGAAATTAGCCCAGGCGACAAACAAAAAGATCCGAAAACGCGCCTGCAGGAATATTTGCAGGGTCGCCACCTGCCGCTGCCGTCCTATCTGGTGGTGCAGGTCCGTGGTGAAGCTCACGATCAAGAATTTACTATCCACTGCCAGGTCAGCGGCCTGAGTGAACCGGTGGTTGGCACAGGTTCGAGCCGTCGTAAGGCTGAGCAGGCTGCCGCCGAACAGGCGTTGAAAAAACTGGAGCTGGAATGAGCATCGATAAAACTTACTGCGGATTTATTGCCATCGTCGGCCGCCCGAACGTTGGCAAATCCACCTTGTTGAATAATCTGCTTGGGCAGAAGATTTCTATTACCTCTCGTAAGGCTCAGACAACTCGTCACCGTATTGTTGGCATCCATACCGAAGGCGCGTATCAGGCGATTTATGTTGATACCCCGGGCCTGCATATGGAAGAAAAACGTGCCATTAACCGCTTGATGAACAAGGCGGCGAGCAGCTCGATTGGTGATGTTGAGCTGGTGATTTTCGTTGTGGAAGGCACTCGCTGGACGCCGGACGACGAAATGGTGCTCAACAAGCTGCGTGATGGTAAAGCCCCGGTAATTCTGGCGGTGAACAAAGTCGATAACGTTCAGGAAAAAGCCGATCTGCTGCCGCACCTGCAGTTCCTGGCCAGCCAGATGAACTTTCTCGACATCGTGCCGATCTCTGCCGAGACCGGTCTGAATGTTGATACCATTGCGGGTATCGTACGTAAGCATCTGCCGGAAGCAATTCATCACTTCCCGGAAGATTACATCACCGATCGTTCTCAGCGCTTTATGGCCTCTGAAATCATCCGTGAGAAGCTGATGCGTTTTCTGGGCGCTGAACTGCCGTATTCCGTCACCGTTGAGATTGAGCGTTTTATTTCTAACGAGCGCGGCGGCTACGATATCAACGGTCTGATCCTTGTCGAACGTGAAGGGCAGAAGAAGATGGTGATTGGCAACAAAGGGGCCAAAATTAAAACCATCGGTATTGAAGCGCGTAAAGACATGCAGGAAATGTTCGAAGCGCCTGTTCACCTCGAACTGTGGGTGAAAGTGAAATCCGGCTGGGCCGATGACGAACGCGCGCTGCGCAGCCTCGGTTACGGCGACGACCAGTAGTTTTAATACTCTATGGCTTTCGAGGTGCAGGAAGGCGGCAAGTCCGTGAATCCCCGGGAGCTTACTCTCGTAAGTGACTGGGGTGAACGGGCGCAGCCAACGCACCTGCAACTTGAAAGACGACGAGTATTATGATGGAAGGATGGCAACGCGCTTTTGTCCTGCACAGCCGCCCGTGGAGCGAAACCAGCCTCGTGCTGGACGTCTTCACGGAAGAATCGGGCCGCGTGCGCCTTGTTGCCAAAGGCGCGCGTTCCAAACGTTCTAATCTCAAAGGCGCACTCCAGCCTTTTACTCCGTTACTGCTTCGCTTTGGTGGGCGTGGTGAGGTCAAAACCTTGCGTAGCGCCGAAGCCGTCTCTCTGGCACTCCCTCTAAGCGGTATTACGTTATACAGCGGCCTGTATATCAACGAGCTTATCTCGCGCGTGCTTGAATACGAGACTCGCTTTTCTGAACTCTTTTTCGACTACCTGAACTGTATTCAGGCGCTGGCAGGCGCGACGGGGTCGCCCGAACCCGCCCTACGCCGCTTTGAACTGGCTTTACTCGGTCATCTGGGTTACGGCGTGGATTTTACCCACTGCGCGGGCAGCGGCGAGCCGGTAGATGACACCATGACCTATCGTTATCGGGAAGAGAAAGGATTTATCGCAAGCGTCGTGATTGATAACGCCACCTTTACCGGACGCCATCTGAAAGCGCTTGAGTCGCGTGAATTTCCGGATGTTGATACGCTTCGCGCTGCGAAACGCTTTACCCGCATGGCGTTAAAGCCGTATCTTGGTGGTAAGCCGTTAAAAAGCCGGGAACTGTTCCGGCAATTTATGCCAAAACGCGCAGTAAAAATTAAAAATGATTAACGAGGATTGTCATGGCTGAATTACTGTTAGGCGTCAACATTGACCACATTGCCACTTTACGTAATGCTCGCGGCACCGCATACCCGGACCCGGTTCAGGCGGCGTTTATCGTTGAACAGGCGGGCGCAGACGGCATTACTGTGCATCTGCGTGAAGACCGTCGCCATATCACCGACAGAGACGTGCGTATTCTGCGTCAGACGCTGGATACGCGTATGAATCTGGAAATGGCGGTAACCGAAGAGATGCTGGCGATTGCCGTTGAGACTAAGCCGCATTTTTGCTGCCTGGTGCCGGAAAAGCGCCAGGAAGTTACCACTGAAGGTGGTCTGGATGTCGCCGGTCAACGCGACAAGATGCGTGACGCCTGTAAACGCCTGGCGGATGCCGGCATCCTGGTTTCACTGTTTATCGATGCCGATGAAGAACAGATCAAAGCCGCTGCTGAAGTTGGCGCGCCGTTTATTGAAATTCACACCGGCTGTTACGCTGATGCGAAAACTGACGCGGAACAGGCCAGCGAACTGGCGCGTATTGCGAAAGCGGCAACTTTTGCCGCAAGCCTTGGCCTGAAGGTGAATGCGGGTCACGGTCTGACGTATCACAACGTTAAGGCCATCGCGCGGATCCCGGAAATGCACGAACTGAACATCGGTCATGCCATTATCGGACGCGCAGTGATGAGCGGTCTGAAAGACGCGGTAGTAGAAATGAAACGCCTGATGCTGGAAGCGCGTGGTTAATGGCGATTTTGGGATTAGGTACGGATATCGTGGAGATTGCCCGCATTGAAGCGGTGATCTCCCGCTCCGGTGACCGTCTGGCAAGACGCGTGCTCAGCGACAACGAATGGGCAATCTGGGAAACGCATCAGCAGCCGGTGCGTTTTCTGGCAAAGCGTTTTGCGGTTAAAGAGGCAGCAGCAAAAGCCTTTGGTACGGGTATTCGCAACGGCCTGGCGTTTAACCAGTTCGAGGTCTTTAACGATGAACTCGGTAAGCCGCGTCTGCGGTTATGGGGGGAGGCGTTAAGCCTGGCGGAAAAACTCGGCGTCGCACATATGCATGTGACGCTGGCCGATGAGCGTCACTACGCCTGCGCCACGGTGATTATTGAAAGTTAGATTTTGTCCGCGTGATGCATCTGGACGAATTTATCCCACAACTGCTCTTCACTCTCTAAATGTGCCGGATCTTTCAAAATAGTATTGGGGATCGGGCACACCTTCTGGCAGGTTGGCGTGTCATAATGGCCTACGCATTCCGTACATTTGTCACTGTTAATCTCGTAAATGCTGTCACCCATCGAAATCGCCTCATTCGGGCATTCAGGTTCGCACATATCGCAATTGATACATTTTTTAGTGATTAACAGGGCCATCAGGAAACTCTCAAAACATCACAAATCGGGCGGGCATTATACGCGCATTCTTTGCTCAGACCAGTTTTTTTACCAGCGCTTCGCTGTGACGAATGCGTTCCGGAGCATGCTCCAGATCCTGCTGCACCAGTGCCATAAACAGTAAATCGGTGAGCATCATTTGCGCATGGGTGGAGGAGATCGCGGCGCTGCGCGTGGCCTGCTCCTCGGCAATCGTATACAGACAATGACTTGCGCGTTGCTGCAGGGCATTGGGCGTAAATCCGGTGATGGCGAGAATTTTGGCCCCGGTACGCAGCGTTTCATCTGCCGCCAGATTAAGCTCGCGGCGTTCACCGGTGTACGAAATAGCCAGCAGTAGATCGCCTGGCGAAAGCGCCTGCACCGTCGCCAGCAGCGCGTGCATATCGCGTTCAACCACCGCGTTAAAACCAATCTTCAACAGCTTCCAGGCAAAATTCTGCGCTACCAGACCCGATGCGCCAATACCGGTCAGAATAATACGTCGGGCAGAGCGCAGCATCGTGACGCTCTCCAACAGTTTTTCTTCGCTGTTAATATCCAGCGTCGCATGCATCGCCGCCACGTTCTCCTTAATCAGCTTTTCACCCACCAGACGCATAGGGTCATCACCTCGGATCTGATTATGCACCGGAACAGAATGGGGGTTGGGATTGCTGGCCAGCGCTTCGCTAATCGCCAGTTTGAGTGCCGGAAATCCTTTAAAGCCTAATTTTTGCGCGAACTTCACCACGCTGGACTGGCTGACGCCCGCTTCAAAAGCCAACTGCTGTGAGCTGAGATGACGCGCGGTATCCGGCTGAGCGAGGAGATAATCCGCAAGTTTTTTATCGCTTTGCGCGAGATCCGGGTAACGCTGACGAATGCGAATTAAACAGTTCATGCTGTCTCCTGGCGAAAACGTGATGGCGATTACAAAACAAAATTTCACTCGCCTGGATGAATATAATATTCCATTATGACAGATTATTATGAATTAAAAATTCCTAAGGACCAAAAAATGAATCTCGGTGCATTAGTTTCAGAAACCCGTAATCCTCAGACCATGGATCTTGATGCGCTCTCCACGCTGGAGTTGGTTCATCGTTTTAATCAACAGGATACGCTGGTAGCAGAAGCAGTAAAAGCCACTCTTCCTGAAGTTGCGCTAGCGGTCGATGCGGCGGCTGATGCGCTTAAAGCGGGCGGACGCATTATATACATGGGCGCGGGTACCAGTGGGCGTCTTGGGGTTCTGGATGCGTCTGAATGCCCACCGACTTTCGGCGTACCGCACGGTCTGGTGGTTGGCCTGATAGCCGGAGGACCGGGCGCGTTACTGAAGGCGGTTGAAGGTGCGGAAGATAACCCGCAGTTAGGTGAAGACGATCTGCGTACGATCAACCTTACCACAGAGGATCTGGTGGTTGGTCTGGCGGCTTCAGGTCGTACGCCGTATGTGATTGGCGGGCTGAAATATGCCCGGACGGTAGGCTGTACGACGGTGGCCATTTCCTGCAATCCGGACTCTCCTATCGCGCATGAAGCGGATATTGCCATCTCCCCCGTGGTGGGGCCGGAGGCCCTGACGGGGTCTACTCGACTGAAATCCGGCACCGCGCAAAAACTGGTGCTCAATATGATCTCCACCGGTGCGATGGTGAAGTTTGGCAAGGTGTATCAGAACCTGATGGTGGATATGCAGGCCACCAACGTCAAACTGGTCGATCGGGCGTGTCGCATGGTGGTTGAAGCCACTGGTATTGCGCGTGAGCAGGCGCAAGCGCTGTTAAAGCAGACTGACTTTGAGGTTAAACCCGCCATTTTAATGGCGCTCACCGGCCTGGACGCCGCTGCCGCCCGCGAAAAGCTTGCCGCTCACCAGGGTTTTTTACGCGCGGCGTTAGAACACTAAGAGGTGTATATGGATAAGACGGCGGTGCTGGCCAGCGACATTCTGCTGGGCGTTGGCGGAGAGAAAAATATTCTGCGCCTGGAAAACTGTATGACCCGTGTCAGGGTGGAAGTCCGGGATGAGGGTCAGCTCGATGTATCCCGGCTCAAGCAACTGTCCGGCGTCAGCGGCTACGTGAAGCAGGGCGCGCAACACCAGATCATCGTCGGCCCCGGTAAAGCCGCCAGGGTGGTGGATGCTATGCGCTCCCTGATTGCCGATGACGGCGAGCGCACCGATGTACATGATATCGAGCGCACGAAGTCAGCGGCTAAAGCGAAATACAAAGCGCCGATGAGCGATGCGTTGCGTAAGCTGGCGAACGTCTTTATCCCTCTTATTCCGGCGTTTATCGCCTCCGGTTTAATTACCGGCATTATTAACATCCTTAAGCGGCCGGATATCGTCGGGGATTTTGCGACCCACTATCCGAATTTACTTGGACTGATGGGCATATTTGGCAGCGCCGTGTTTGCCATTATGAATATTCTGGTCGGGGTCAATACCGCTAAAGTCTTCGGCGGTTCTCTGGCGATGGGCGGAGTGATGGCGGGGATCCTCTCCAGCCCGCAACTGGCGCAAATTACCCTGTTTGGCGAAACGTTGCAGCCGGGGCGCGGCGGGGTAATCGCCGTGCTGTTGGTGGTAGCGTTGATGTGCTGGATCGAACGCAAATTCCGTGAACTGCTGCCGGAATCACTGGAGCTGATCCTTAACCCACTGCTGACCACCATTATTACCGGGGCTATTGCGATAGTGGCGCTGCAACCGTTGGGCGGTTGGATTTCCGAATCTATCGCTCACGGCGCATCCTGGGCTATCGATCGCGGCGGTTTTCTGGTCGGCGCTATACTGGCGGGAACCTTCCTGCCGCTGGTGCTCACCGGGCTTCATCAGGGATTAGTGCCTATCCACGTCGAACTGGTGCAGGCGCACGGTTATAACGCGCTCTTCCCAATCCTTGCAATGGCGGGTGTTGGGCAAATCGGTGCTGCGATTGCGGTGCTGATGAAAACCCGCAACGCACGACTAAAAAAGGTGATCAAAGGGGCGTTGCCGGTTGGATTATTGGGGATTGGCGAACCGCTGATTTTTGGCGTTACGCTGCCGTTGGGTAAGCCTTTTATCGGTGCCTGTCTTGGCGGAGCGGTAGGCGGGGCGCTGATAAGCTACTGGAAAGTGGCGACGGTTATCACCTTTGGTATCTCAGGATTACCGCTGGCATTAACGATTGTTACCGGAAAAGTGATGCTCTATCTGTTAGGCTATCTGGTAGCAGTTATTGCCGGGTTTCTGTTTACCTGGCTATTGGGGTTCAACGATCCAGAGGAATAAAGCTTGACCAATCACCAGCGCCGCGTTGTCTTTTTTGATTTGGATGGCACGTTACATCAGCAGGATATGTTCGGGAGTTTTATTCGTTATCTGCTGCGCCGCCAGCCGCTGAACGTGCTGCTTGTGCTGCCTCTGTTACCGGTGATTGCGCTGGCGTTGTTGATAAAAGGACGCGCGGCCCGCTGGCCAATGAGTCTGCTGTTGTGGGGATGCACTTTTGGTCGTAGCGAGGCGCGTCTGAAAGCGCACCAGGCCGATTTTGTACGTTGGTTTCGCGATAACGTGACGGCGTTTCCGCTCGTACAGCAGCGGCTGACCACTTATCTGTTGAGTTCTGACGCCGACATCTGGCTTATCACCGGTTCCCCACAGTCGCTGGTGGAGCAGGTTTACTTTGATACTCCGTGGCTACCGCGCGTCAATCTGATCGCCAGTAAAATGGCGCGGGGATACGGTGGCTGGGTGCTGCCTCTGCGCTGTCTGGGGCATGAGAAAGTGACACAGCTGGAACGCCAGATTGGCACGCCGCTGCAACTTTATAGTGGTTATAGCGACAGTAAGCAGGACAACCCGCTGCTCTCTTTTTGTCAGCATCGCTGGCGCGTCACGCCGCGTGGGGAACTGCAACAACTCGAATAGAGTAAACGATAGCGTCTGTGTATAATGCGCCCGCTTTGATTACTGGAGTTACCCCCTTTGTCTGAAGTTGAATTTTGCCACGAATACTGGATGCGTCATGCTTTAACGCTGGCTAAGCGCGCCTGGGATGAGCGTGAAGTCCCGGTGGGCGCGGTATTAGTGCATAATAACCGCGTCATTGGCGAAGGCTGGAACCGACCGATTGGTCACCATGATCCCACGGCCCATGCTGAAATTATGGCGCTGCGTCAGGGCGGCCTGGTGCTGCAAAATTACCGTCTGTTGGATGCCACGTTGTACGTCACTCTGGAGCCGTGCGTGATGTGCGCTGGCGCGATGGTGCACAGTCGTATCGGCCGGGTGGTGTTTGGCGCGCGCGATGCGAAAACGGGGGCGGCGGGTTCATTAATTGACGTGCTACATCACCCTGGAATGAATCATCGGGTTGAAGTGACAGAGGGAATCCTGCGGGATGAATGCGCCACGCTGCTCAGCGATTTCTTTCGTATGCGTCGTCAGGAAATTAAAGCCCTGAAAAAATCTGCCAATGCGTAAATGCCGGTCTGATTGCCTGATGTTTATCAGGCCGATAAGACTACTTTTCCTCTTTCTTTTGCGCTGAAAACAGCAGAGAAGGGGAGTGCGTCAGGTAGTTTGACGACGTCTGAGACAGAAACGCGGAAAGCGGGAATTTCTCTTTACTTAATAACTCCGCGGGCGACACCGCCGGGTAATCCTGCGCCAGCTGCTGCTTTTCCTGCGCCTGCTTTTCTTTTTCTTGCAGATATCCCACCAGGCTTATCTGGTATTTACGGATATTTTCCACATAGGCGTAGGCTTCATGACCACGCGCATAACCATAGGTCAGCTTGTTGTAATACGGCTTTTGACTGAGCAGCGGTAGCCGCTGTTTTACATCGGACCAGCTATTCGGATTGCCTTTGGTTTTGACCGTCAGCGCCCGTGCGTCCAGCATATGCGCATAACCCATATTGTAGGCGGCAAGCGCAAACCAGATCCGTTCTCCCTCCGGGACAGTATCCGGCACTTTACTCATCATATCCTGCAAATAACGCGCGCCGCCGCTGATGCTCTGTTCTGCATCGGTACGGTCAGTCAGCCCGAGGCTCTGGGCGGTATTTTTGGTCAACATCATCAGCCCGCGTACGCCGGTCGGGGAGGTGGCCTGCGCGTCCCAGTGCGACTCCTGATACGAGATTGCGGCAAGCAGCCGCCAGTCTATTTCTTGCGCATATTTTTCAAATAGCGGCTTAAGGTCTGGCAACACGCTATCGACGGCGCGCAAAAAGGTGCGGGTGTCGACATAGTCAAAATCATCGCCATGCCCGAGGTATTTCTCTTCCAGTCGCGCCAGAGAGCCATCTTCATTCATGGAATTAAAGAAATCCAACAAGGCGGCGGACAGAGTGTTGTCATCGTCCAGTCGACTAAACCAGGTCACCGGTTGTTCGTCGGAGACGTCCAGCGCGACGGCCAGCTCAGGGTGTACGCGTTGGTACAGGCTGATGGCGACGGAATCGGCAATGGTGTAATCCAGCTTACCGGCGATAACATCATCCAGCAGTTCAGTGGTGCCCTTTTTGTCATCCACTTTCCAGCTCAGATCGGGAAATTTTTTCTCTTTTAGCTGCTGGAGGTCGTTAACCACCACGTGCCCCGGGGCGATGGTCAGTTGGTTATCGTTCACGGTGGCCAGGGTTCGGGGGCGATATTGCCCGACCCGATACACTAACTGTTGTGAAACCGAATAATAGGTCGGGCCGGGCTGGTAATTTTTCACCCGCTCGCTGTTATACACCAGACCTGCGGCTAACAGATCTGCATCCCCGTTATCCAGGTCGTCAAACAGCTGGCTGATGTTCTGGCGCACGGTGATTTTTAACTTCACGCCTAAGTAGTTGGCGAACGCCTGGGCCAGTTCATAATCCAGACCGAATTTTTTCCCGTTGAGGGTTGCATAAGTTAATGGCGAGTCAATGGTACTGACGCGCAGTTCTCCCCGCGACTGAATGGCGGCGATACGATTTTCGGCTTTACCGAACCAAGGAATGGATGGCCAGAGGGCCGCTGCCAACAACAGCGTTAATATGCCGATGAACAGATAATTAATCTTTAATTTTTTCAATTAGTTAATTCTCTGAACCGTACGTTGTCTCTGCCTGCTGTGGTGTTGTTTAAGAAGTGAAATCGTCATTAATGAGCGGCATTTTGCTTAAACTTGCGTCAGTTGGCAACTTATTCAGAATACAGACCGCATTTGATGATAAGACGAGACCGCGATTTTATTTCGACGCAAACGGTTTCGTCGGCGCGGTAGATTCTTTATAATACCGCCCGTTTCCCCCACTTGGGCACACCGAAAGCTTAGAAGACGAGAGACTTATGATGGAAATTCTGCGTGGTTCACCTGCACTGTCTGCATTCCGTATTAACAAACTGCTGGCACGTTTTCAGGCTGCCAACCTCCAGGTCCACAATATTTACGCCGAGTACGTCCATTTTGCCGATCTGAACGCACCATTGAATGAGGATGAGCACGCACAGCTTGCACGCCTGCTGAAATATGGTCCAGCTCTTCACAGTCACGCTCCTGAGGGCAAACTGCTGCTGGTTACCCCTCGTCCGGGCACCATCTCCCCGTGGTCTTCTAAAGCGACTGATATTGCCCATAATTGCGGCCTACAACAGATTAGCCGCCTGGAACGTGGCGTTGCTTATTATGTCGAAGCTTCTACGCTGACTGCGGAGCAGTGGCAGGAGGTTGCCGACGTACTGCACGACCGCATGATGGAAACGGTTTTCTCTGCGCTAAACGATGCCGAAAAACTGTTTGCGCATCACCAGCCTGCGCCGGTCTCCAGCGTCGATCTGCTGGGTGAGGGACGCCAGGCGCTGATCGACGCTAACCTGCGTCTGGGTCTGGCGCTGGCGGAAGACGAAATCGACTATCTGCAGGATGCGTTCAGCAAACTGGGGCGCAACCCGAACGACATCGAATTGTATATGTTTGCGCAGGCTAACTCTGAGCACTGCCGCCACAAGATTTTTAACGCCGACTGGGTTATCGACGGTAAACAGCAGCCGAAGTCGCTGTTTAAGATGATCAAAAATACCTTTGAAACCACGCCGGACCACGTGCTGTCTGCCTATAAAGACAACGCTGCGGTGATGGAAGGTTCTGAAGTCGGACGTTACTTTGCCGACCACGAAACCGGTCGCTACGATTTCCATCAGGAGCCAGCCCATATCCTGATGAAGGTAGAAACCCATAACCACCCAACCGCCATCTCTCCATGGCCGGGCGCGGCAACCGGATCCGGCGGTGAAATTCGTGATGAAGGCGCTACCGGGCGCGGCGCGAAGCCGAAAGCCGGGCTGGTGGGCTTCTCTGTTTCCAACCTGCGTATTCCTGGCTTCGAACAGCCGTGGGAAGAAGATTTCGGCAAACCGGAACGTATCGTTACCGCGCTGGATATCATGACCGATGGCCCGCTGGGCGGTGCGGCGTTCAACAACGAATTTGGTCGCCCGGCGCTGACCGGCTACTTCCGTACCTACGAAGAGAAGGTTAACAGCCACAACGGTGAAGAGCTGCGCGGCTACCACAAACCGATTATGCTGGCGGGCGGGATCGGCAACATCCGTGCCGATCACGTGCAGAAAGGCGAGATCGTCGTCGGCGCGAAGCTGATCGTTCTCGGCGGCCCGGCGATGAACATCGGCCTCGGCGGCGGGGCCGCGTCCTCTATGGCCTCTGGTCAGTCTGATGCCGACCTCGACTTCGCCTCCGTACAACGCGATAACCCGGAAATGGAACGCCGCTGTCAGGAAGTTATCGACCGCTGCTGGCAGATGGGCGATGCCAACCCGATTCTGTTTATTCACGACGTCGGTGCGGGCGGTTTGTCTAACGCCATGCCGGAGCTGGTCAGCGATGGCGGTCGCGGCGGTAAATTCCAGTTGCGCGATATCCTCAGCGACGAGCCGGGTATGAGCCCGCTGGAAATCTGGTGTAACGAATCTCAGGAGCGCTACGTGCTGGCGATTGCCGCTGACCAGTTGCCGCTGTTTGACGAGCTGTGTAAGCGTGAGCGCGCGCCGTACGCGGTGATTGGCGAAGCCACCGAAGAGCAGCATCTGACCCTGAGCGACAGCCACTTCGACAATCAGCCGATCGATATGCCGCTGGACGTGCTGCTGGGCAAAACGCCGAAGATGACCCGCGACGTGCAGACGCTGAAAGCTAAGGGCGATGCCCTGAATCGTGGCGAAATCTCGATTGCAGATGCGGTGAACCGCGTACTGCACCTGCCGACGGTCGCTGAGAAAACGTTTCTCGTAACCATCGGCGACCGTACCGTTACCGGTATGGTGGCGCGTGACCAGATGGTCGGGCCGTGGCAGATCCCCGTGGCTAACTGTGCCGTGACCACCGCCAGCCTTGATAGCTACTATGGTGAAGCGATGTCTATCGGCGAACGTGCGCCAGTCGCTCTGCTGGACTTCGCAGCTTCTGCCCGTCTGGCTGTAGGTGAAGCGCTGACTAACATCGCGGCAACGCAGATTGGCGACATCAAACGCATTAAACTCTCCGCAAACTGGATGGCGGCCGCGGGTCACCCGGGTGAAGATGCTGGGCTATACGAAGCGGTAAAAGCCGTCGGGGAAGAATTGTGTCCGGCGCTTGGCCTGACTATTCCGGTAGGTAAAGACTCGATGTCGATGAAAACCCGCTGGCAGGAAGGCAACGAGCAGCGAGAAATGACCTCGCCGTTGTCGCTGGTGATCACCGCTTTTGCCCGCGTGGAAGATGTGCGTCACACTATTACTCCACAGCTCTCTACTGAAGATAATGCCCTGTTGTTAATTGACCTTGGTCTGGGCCACAACGCACTGGGCGCAACGGCGCTGGCGCAGGTTTACCGTCAACTGGGCGACAAACCGGCCGACGTACGTGACGTGGCGCAGTTGAAAGGCTTCTACGACGCCATTCAGGCGGTGGTCGCACAGCGCAAGCTGCTGGCCTACCACGACCGCTCCGACGGTGGCTTGCTGGTGACGCTGGCGGAAATGGCTTTCACCGGGCACTGTGGTATTGAGGCTGATATCAGCACCCTGGGCGACGATCTTCTGGCAGCGCTGTTTAACGAAGAACTGGGCGCGGTGATCCAGGTTCGCGCCGCTGACCGTGATGCGGTGGAAGCCATTCTGGCGGCCAACGGCCTGGCAGACTGCGTACACTACCTCGGCAAAGCCGTCGAAGGCGACCGCTTCACTCTCTCCGCTAATGGACAGTCTGTGTTCAGCGAAAGCCGTACCACCCTGCGTATGTGGTGGGCAGAAACCACCTGGCAGATGCAGCGTCTGCGCGACAACCCGGAATGCGCCGATCAGGAACACGACGCTAAAACCAACGACGCCGATCCAGGCCTCAACGTTAAACTGACGTTCGATATCAATGACGATGTTGCCGCGCCGTATATCGCCACCGGCGCACGTCCAAAAGTCGCTGTACTGCGCGAGCAGGGGGTGAACTCCCACGTCGAGATGGCGGCAGCTTTCCACCGTGCGGGCTTCGATGCTATCGACGTACACATGAGCGATCTGCTGGGCGGGCGTATCGGTCTGGGGAATTTCCAGGCGTTGGTAGCCTGCGGCGGCTTCTCTTACGGTGATGTGCTTGGCGCCGGGGAGGGCTGGGCGAAGTCGATTCTGTTCAACAACCGTGTACGTGACGAGTTTGAAACCTTCTTCCATCGTCCGCAAACGCTGGCGCTTGGGGTGTGTAACGGTTGTCAGATGATGTCTAACCTGCGCGAGCTGATCCCGGGCAGCGACCTGTGGCCGCGCTTTGTGCGTAACCACTCCGATCGTTTTGAAGCCCGCTTCAGCCTGGTCGAAGTGACGCAAAGCCCATCTTTACTGCTCAGCGATATGGTTGGATCAATGATGCCGATTGCCGTTTCTCACGGTGAAGGCCGTGTGGAAGTGCGTGACGACGCGCATCTGGCTCAGCTTGAGAGCAAAGGCCTGGTGGCGCTGCGCTACGTTGATAACTTCGGTAAGGTGACCGAAACCTACCCGGCTAACCCGAACGGTTCACCGAACGGTATTACTGCCGTTACCACTGAAAATGGCCGCGTCACCATTATGATGCCGCACCCGGAACGTGTGTTCCGCACGGTGGCTAACTCCTGGCACCCGGAAAACTGGGGCGAGGACAGCCCGTGGATGCGTATTTTCCGTAACGCGCGTAAACAGCTCGGTTAATTAGCCTGATAGCCATAAAGCCCCTCTTCGTGAGGGGCTTTTTTTGCCTGTCTCTCTGTACGCCGCCATCCGGCAATAAACTCAGCGCTTGCACCGCAAAATTAAAGTGTCGGGAAACCCCGACATAGGTGGGAGTAGGCTGTCGCCAAAAAGAGACGTTTAACTATTTGATTTAAAATGGTTTTGTTTTTATGTGCTACAGGTGTTGCTGATTGGCGACAGGAAGTGCAAAAAAACGGCAGAACCATTTTTAACGTGAATAACGATATTTTTCATATCTATCATTGTGTTAACAAAGTGTTTTGAATATTGGCACAGATACTGCATAATATTAACCAGTGGCTCATTCACCTTCTTATGTCAGCCCCTTCGGGAAGCGCTACATAAACTTCGAATGACGCACAACAAGGTGCCTGCCGTCCAACATCTGATATTAGCATGGCTCATATCAACCTCCGGGCGAAACGTCGAGTTAGGCACCGCCTTATTCCACAACAAAGCCGGGTTAATCCCGGCTTTGTTGTATCTGGCGTTCCCCTCAGTTAGCATCAAGTTATTCCTGTCCAATGAGAGTAACGCCTTGAAGCGCTGGTCAGTTTTCCCCCGATCTTTACGTCAATTGGTTATGTTGGCATTCTTGCTGATTCTGCTGCCGTTGTTAGTTCTGGCCTGGCAGGCGTGGCAAAGCCTGAATGCTTTGAGCGCGCAGGCGGCGCTGACGAACCGCACCACGCTGATTGACGCCAGACGCAGTGAGGCGATGACCAACGCAGCGCTGGAGATGGAGCGTAGCTACCGGCAGTATTGTGTGCTTGATGATTCAACGTTGGCAAAGGTCTACCAGAGTCAGCGTAAACGCTATAGCGACATGCTGGATGCGCATGCGGGCGTGTTGCCGGATACCAAGCTTTATCAGGCATTACGTCAGGATCTCAACGACCTCGCGCAATTACAGTGCAATAACAGCGGTCCAGATAGCGTAGCGGCAGCCCGGCTGGAAGCGTTCGCCAATGCCAATACCGAGATGGTACAAGCAACGCGCACCGTGGTCTTTTCTCGTGGCCAGCAGCTACAGCAGGAAATTGCCGAACGTGGGCAGTTCTTTGGCTGGCAGGCGCTGGTGCTGTTTCTCGTCAGTCTGGCGATGGTACTGCTGTTCACTCGCATGATTATCGGCCCGGTGAAAGGCATAGAAAGGATGATCAATCGGCTGGGGGAAGGGCGTTCACTGGGCGACAGCGTATTATTTACCGGGCCGCGTGAGCTGAGGTCTGTCAGTCAGCGCATTATCTGGTTGAGCGAACGTCTTTCCTGGCTTGAGTCGCAACGGCATCAGTTTTTACGTCATCTTTCCCATGAGCTGAAAACGCCGCTGGCGAGTATGCGCGAAGGGACGGAGTTGCTGGCCGATCAGGTTGTGGGACCGCTAACGCCGGAGCAAAAAGAGGTGGTCGGTATTCTGGATGACAGCAGCCGTAACCTGCAAAAACTGATTGAGCAGCTTCTTGATTACAACCGCAAGCTGGCTGATGACGAGGTGGAACTTGACAGTGTGGAAATCGCGCCGCTGGTGGAAAGCGTTGTTTCTGCGCATAGCCTGCCCGCTCGCGCCAAAATGATACATACTGATGTTGCGCTTGCGGTGTACACCTGCCTGGCAGAACCGATGCTGTTGATGAGCGTGCTGGACAATCTTTATTCCAATGCGGTGCACTATGGTGCTGAATCCGGTAACATTTGGATCCGCAGCAGTTTGCATGGCTCAACGGTATACATCGATGTAATGAATACCGGCACACCGATCCCAGAAGCAGAACAGACCATGATCTTCGAGCCTTTTTTCCAGGGTAGCCATCAGCGAAAAGGGGCGGTAAAAGGAAGCGGGTTGGGGCTGAGCATTGCCAGAGATTGCATCCGCCGTATGCGAGGCAAACTGTATCTGGTTGATGACTATGCGCAAAGTGTTTGCTTTCGCATAGAATTGCCGCTATCTGCTGCAAAAAATCACTAAAATAAACCTAAGTCTGGTGAGTATGCCACACGTTGTTGTCCGAATGCTTAAACGACATTTTTTCCGTCGAGTCATGCTTATGAGCCTGCCGTGTCTGGCGCTGGCCGGGTGCGTGCCGAATGCGGTGAATCATGTTACCGGCGATCCCTCGCAGGAGAAAATCCCGCCTTACCAACTGGCGGACTATCTTGCAACCGAGTGTACGGATATCTGGTCACTGGCGGGCCAGCCCACAGAGACTAATCCACTGTACTGGCTGCGGGCCATGGATTGCGCCAATCGCCTGATGCCGGTGCAGGCGCGCAGTGAAGCCAGTATGATGATGCCAGATACCTGGCAGGGGGCTTTCAGACGCGGGATTCTGCTGGATAACGCTAACATTACGCCACCTGAAAGGCGGGAAGCTGTTTCGCGCCTCGAGGCATTAAGTCCACAAATTCCGCCGCAAGTCAGACCCCTGTATCAGGTCTGGCTCAGCAACCAAACGCTACAATTACAGCTTGCCGAAGAGCGTATGCGCTACAGTAAACTCCAGCAAACATCGGACAGCGATCTGGACACGCTGCGTCAACAGCAGCAGCATTTGCAGTCCCAGCTCGATCTCACGACCCGTAAGCTGGAGAATCTGACTGATATAGAACGTCAGCTTTCCACGCGCAAACCTGCCGGCAGCTACAATCCTGACGCGCCGCACGGAAATGATAAACTCACCACGCCTGATAACGAGGATGGCACTGCGCCATCTGCCGATGAGGTCACACCATGATAAGCCGTAAGCCCGCACATCTGCTGCTGGTGGATGACGATCCGGGCCTGTTGAAATTGCTCGGTATGCGACTGACCAGCGAAGGCTACAGCGTCGTAACCGCAGAAAGTGGGCAGGAAGGGTTACGGGTGCTGAACCGCGAAAAAGTGGATCTGGTTATCAGTGACCTGCGCATGGATGAAATGGACGGCATGCAGCTGTTTACTGAAATCCAGAAAGTGCAGCCTGGAATGCCGGTTATTATCCTCACTGCTCACGGTTCCATCCCTGACGCCGTTGCCGCGACGCAGCAAGGGGTTTTCAGTTTTCTCACCAAGCCAGTTGATAAAGACGCGTTATACCAGGCGATTGATGGCGCATTGGAACAGTCTGCGCCAGCCACGGATGACAGCTGGCGTGAGTCCATCGTCACCCGCAGTCCGCTGATGCTGCGTTTGTTAGAACAGGCGCGGATGGTCGCGCAATCAGATGTTAGCGTATTGATTAACGGTCAGAGCGGAACCGGGAAAGAGGTGTTTGCCCAGGCGATTCATAATGCCAGCCCGCGTAGTCACAAGCCTTTTATTGCCATTAACTGTGGCGCGTTACCGGAACAACTGCTGGAGTCCGAACTGTTTGGCCATGCGCGCGGTGCCTTTACCGGGGCGGTAAGCAATCGTGAGGGCCTGTTTCAGGCGGCGGAAGGCGGGACGCTGTTTCTTGATGAGATTGGCGATATGCCCGCGCCGTTACAGGTCAAATTGCTGCGCGTTTTACAGGAGCGCAAGGTTAGGCCGCTGGGCAGTAACCGCGATATCGACATTGATGTGCGCATTATATCCGCTACCCACCGCGACCTGCCGAAAGCGATGGCGCGGGGCGAGTTTCGCGAAGATTTGTATTATCGCCTCAACGTGGTAAGCCTGAAGATCCCGGCGCTGGCCGAGCGTACGGAAGATATTCCGTTGCTGGCAAACCATCTGCTGCGTCAGTCTGCAGAACGGCATAAGCCGTTTGTGCGCGCCTTTTCTACCGACGCCATGAAGCGCTTGATGACCGCCAGTTGGCCGGGCAACGTGCGTCAGTTGGTCAACGTGATCGAGCAGTGCGTGGCCTTGACCTCTTCGCCGGTGATCAGCGATGCGCTGGTGGAGCAGGCCCTGGAAGGGGAGAACACCGCGCTGCCGACGTTTGTTGAAGCGCGCAATCAGTTTGAACTCAACTACCTGCGCAAGCTGCTGCAAATCACAAAAGGCAATGTGACCCACGCGGCGCGAATGGCGGGGCGCAACCGCACCGAATTCTACAAGTTGCTCTCTCGCCATGAGCTGGATGCAAACGATTTCAAAGAATAAATCTGCGGATTATGTTAGTTTTATTCGATCAAAAGACAGGCGACCTTTTCAAGGAATAGCATGAAAAAGATTGATGCGATTATTAAACCTTTCAAGCTGGACGACGTCCGTGAAGCGCTGGCTGAAGTCGGCATTACCGGTATGACAGTGACAGAAGTGAAAGGGTTTGGCCGCCAGAAAGGCCATACCGAGTTGTACCGTGGTGCGGAATACATGGTGGATTTTCTGCCGAAGGTAAAAATTGAAATTGTGGTTCCCGACGACATCGTCGATACCTGCGTTGACACCATTATTCGTACCGCGCAGACCGGTAAAATCGGTGACGGTAAGATTTTTGTTTTCGACGTGGCGCGTGTTATTCGTATTCGTACCGGTGAAGAAGACGACGCGGCAATCTAAGCCGCGTCATGCTTGCCGGATGGGCGGTGTCACCTTATCCGACCTACAACACCCCGTAGGCCGGATAAGCGCAGCGCCATCCGGTATGACGTAATTACAATACTTTATGCGGGCCAAAGCATTCGTAATGAATGTTCTCGTTTTTCACGCCCAGACCGACCAGTTGCTTCGCGGCGAACTGCATAAAGCCGACCGGGCCGCACAGATAAAACTGCATTGCCGGATCGCTGATTGTCCCTTCCAGTTTGTTCAGATCCATCAGACCAATACTATCAAACGCACCTTTCGCGCGATCGGCTTCGTTTGGCTCACGATACCAGGTATGTGCGCTAAAGCGTGGTAGCGTTTCGCCAAGTGCTTTTACTTCATCGGCGAAAGCATGTACATCGCCATTTTCCGCCGCGTGGAACCAGTTTACCTGCGCCGTATGATTGGCCTTCGCCAGCGTATCCAGCATCGCCAGCATCGGGGTCTGACCCACGCCTGCGGAAATCAGCGACACCGGCGTATCGGTCGCGACGTCCATAAAGAAATCGCCTGCAGGCGCGGCTAAGTGAACTACATCGCCGACATTGGCGTGGTTATGTAGCCAGGTTGAAACCTGACCACCATCCTCGCGCTTCACGGCAATACGGTAGCCTTTGCCATCGGGTTTACGGGTCAGTGAGTACTGACGAATTTCCTGATGCGGGAAACCTTCTGGTTTCAGCCAGACGCCCAGGTATTGACCCGGATGGTATTCAGCCACTGCGCCGCCGTCGACGGGTTCAAACTCAAAGCTGGTAATCGCGCGGCTTTGCGGCGTTTTCGCCACGATACGGAAAGGACGCGTACCTTCCCAACCGCCGGTTTTGCTGGCGTTTTCGCTGTAGATTTGCGCTTCACGGTTAATAAACACGCCCGCCAGCACGCCGTATGCTTTGCCCCACGCATCCAGCACTTCCTGGCCCGGGCTGAACATTTCGTCCAGCGTGGCCAGCAGGTGACTTCCTACGATGTTGTACTGCTCTGGTTTAATCTGGAAGCTGGTATGTTTCTGCGCGATTTTCTCAACGGCTGGCAACAGTGCTGCCAGGTTGTCGATGTTGCTGGCATACGCGGCAATGGCGTTAAACAGCGCTTCACGTTGGTCGCCATTGCGCTGGTTACTCATGTTGAAAATTTCTTTCAGCTCTGGGTTATGCGTAAACATGCGATCGTAGAAATGGGCGGTCAGCTTCGGGCCTGTTTCAACCAGCAGGGGAATGGTGGCTTTCACTGTAGCGATGGTTTGTGCGTCAAGCATACGGTCTTCCTTTATCTGAAACTTTAATGATGTATGTCAAATGCATCTTATAAAAAATACCCCTGCATTGTAAATGGTTCTTTGTAACTTTGCGTTGTAAAGGTTACATCGTGAAAAATCTGCATCACAAACCTGAAAAGAAATCCGTTGAAATTCAGCAGACCTTTGTTCTCCAAAGCCTTGTGTGCCGCGAAGGTAATCGTTTGCGTAAAATCCTTTGTCAAGACCTGTTATCGAAGAATGATTCGGTTATACTGTTGGCCGAAGTCCTAGGGACTGCCTTTTTAGGCCGAAATTCTATTGTTAGCTGAGTCAGGAGATGCGGATGTTAAAGCGTGAAATGAACATTGCCGATTATGATGCCGAACTGTGGCAGGCTATGGAGCAGGAAAAAGTACGTCAGGAAGAGCACATCGAACTGATCGCCTCCGAAAACTATACCAGCCCGCGTGTAATGCAGGCGCAGGGTTCTCAGCTGACCAACAAATACGCTGAAGGGTATCCGGGCAAGCGCTACTACGGCGGTTGCGAATACGTTGATATCGTTGAGCAACTGGCTATCGATCGCGCGAAAGAGCTGTTTGGCGCTGACTACGCTAACGTCCAGCCGCACTCTGGCTCTCAGGCTAACTTCGCTGTCTACACCGCGCTGCTGCAGCCGGGCGATACCGTGCTGGGTATGAACCTGGCGCAGGGCGGCCACCTGACTCATGGCTCCCCGGTTAACTTTTCCGGCAAACTGTACAACATCATTCCTTACGGCATTGATGAGTCCGGTAAAATTGACTACGAAGACATGGCGAAGCAGGCCAAAGAGCACAAGCCGAAAATGATCATCGGTGGCTTCTCTGCCTACTCCGGCGTGGTTGACTGGGCAAAAATGCGTGAAATCGCTGACAGCATCGGCGCATACCTGTTCGTCGACATGGCGCACGTTGCCGGTCTGATTGCCGCTGGCGTTTACCCGAACCCGGTTCCGCACGCTCACGTTGTGACCACCACCACCCACAAAACCCTGGCGGGTCCGCGCGGTGGCCTGATCCTGGCAAAAGGCGGTGACGAAGAGCTGTACAAAAAACTGAACTCCGCTGTGTTCCCAAGCGCGCAGGGTGGCCCGCTGATGCACGTGATCGCGGCGAAAGCTGTGGCGCTGAAAGAAGCGATGGAGCCAGAGTTCAAAGTCTACCAGCAGCAGGTTGCGAAAAACGCCAAAGCGATGGTGGAAGTGTTCCTGAACCGCGGCTACAAAGTGGTTTCCGGCGGGACTGAAAACCACCTGTTCCTGCTGGATCTGGTTGATAAAAACCTGACCGGTAAAGAAGCTGACGCCGCACTGGGTCGTGCTAACATCACCGTCAACAAAAACAGCGTACCGAACGATCCGAAGAGCCCGTTTGTGACTTCCGGTATCCGTATCGGTTCCCCGGCTGTCACTCGCCGTGGCTTTAAAGAAGCGGAAGTGAAAGAGCTGGCTGGCTGGATGTGTGATGTTCTGGACAATATCAATGATGAAGCGGTAATTGAGCGCATCAAAGGTAAAGTGCTGGATATCTGCGCACGCTTCCCGGTTTACGCGTAAATAATACAGATTGCCGGATGGCGGTGTAAACACCTTATCCGGCCTACAGGTCACTCACGTGTAGGCCGAATAAACGAAGTACCATCCGGTAGTTATATTGACTTAAGCAAGATTGTTTCATCGATTAAAGCCGCCACTGGCGGCTTTTTCTTTGCCTGAATCCATTTTCTCAATAAACGTATTTCTCGGCCCTGATTCAACGTTACTGTCCCAACAATCACGCCATCCTGTAGGTTAAACCATATTGCTTTCTGCGCATCAGGATCGCCGCGTAGGAGCCAGTTCTCACCCTGCATTTCGCCGACAAACTGTAGATTATCACGGTACTGATCGGTCCAGAACCAGCCCGGCGTTGCTGCTGGCTGCGGTTGATTGAGCATCGCGGCGGCGGCAACCTGTGCCTGAAAATTGGCGTTTTCCCAGCTTTCCACGCGTACTAACGAACCGTCAGCCTGGCGCGTTATCGCTACGTCACCGGCGGCGAAAATCGCGGGATCGGAGGTGGTGCAGGCGGCATCAACGATAATGCCGTTCGCCGTCTCCAGCCCCGCTTCGCGGGCCAGCATATCGTTCGCCACAATACCAATGCCATAGATCACCGCATCAGCGGTGAGAGTTTCGCCGTTTTGCAGCGTGAGCGAGATACACTCTCCCGCTTCGGCATGCTCAATAGCGCTGTTAAGCAGTACCCGCACGCCCGCAAGTTGGTGGCGGGCTAGCAGGTAGTCGCGCACCGGAGCAGGCGCGTTGCGGCCCATAACCGTTGGCGCCAGCTCCACCACCGTCACCTGACAGCCGCGTTGAGTCGCGCTGGCCGCCAGTTCCAGACCAATGGTGCCCGCACCGACAATGACAATCGACTTGCCCGGCAATAAATTGTCGCGCAGGCGCTCGGCATCTCCCGCGTGGCGCAGGGTGAAGCAACGATCGCCCAGCTTATCCAGTTGCGGAAGGGGGCGTGCCGCAGCGCCCGTCGCAATCAGTAGCCGATCCCATGGATAACTCTGCCCATTAGCCAGCACCAGCTGATGCGTTTGGCGGCCGAGCGTCTGCACAGTAACCCCCAGATGCAGCTGTACGTTGTGTTCCCGCCACCAGTCAGCGGGGAGTATCGGCTGAAGTTGCGGATTGTCGTCCAGTAGCATCGCTTTGGAGAGCGGTGGGCGTTCATAGGGCAGATGCTGCTCATCGGAAAACAGGTGTAATTCGCCGTCAAAACCTTGTTGGCGCAGTGCAGCGGTAGCCATAGCCGCCGCCTGACCGCCGCCGACGATAGCGATAATTTTTTGGATCATAACGCCTCCTCAGAGATCCAGTCCGGCGGCAACGTGACGAATACCGCGAATACCCAGACCGGCGTCGGCATTGATCATTACGCCACTTAATGTGCGGTTGTTGCGTTTTGACGCCAGCATCACATACGGGCCGGTAAAATCCGCAGGCTCAGGGAAAAACTGTAGCGGCAAAATAGCGGCGATTTTTTCCGGCGTCAGCGACTGCATAATCGATGTATCGTTTTGTCCCAGCGCCTGCGGGCCGCGTAGATCTGTCGCCATACCGCATGGACCGACACCGTTAACACGTACCTTTGGTGCCAGCTCGTAGGCCAGCTGGCGAATCAGCCCGGTAGCCGCATGTTTGCTGGCGGTATACAGAGGGCCACCGCCGCCGGGATACCATGACGCATTGGACAGGGTAAAGATGATGCTGCCTTCGCTGGCGATAAGCGCAGCGGCACAGGCTTTCGCCCCCAGCAGATAACCCAGTACGTTGACGTTAAATAGCTCATGAAAGCCGCTCTCCAGCGCATCCGCAGGCGTATTGACCAGCGAGGCATTGTGATCCCATATCCCCGCATTACCGATAAAACAGTCCAGCGTACCGTAATGCATCAGGATTTGATCCACCGCGCGCTGATAGTCGGCGTAGCAGGTGACGTTGCCTTCGATTGCCAGTACATGTTCGCCAAAGCGCTGACGCAGGCTGGCAACTTTAGCTGGCGACAGTTCCAGCGTGGCGACCCGCGCACCTTCTTCGATGAAACGCTCGACCAGCGCCAGGCCAAGGCCGGAGCCACCGCCGGTGATAAAGACCACGTTATCGCGTAAATCGCTCATCTTGCGTCCTCTGGAATATCAACAAACACATCGCTACCGTCCACATATACTGCGTAAGTGGTTAGCGGATCGGTGGCGGGCAGGCACAACGCCTTGCCGGTTTTCAGGCAGAAGCTGGCGGCATGCAGCGGGCATTCCACCGTAGCGTCGTCTTCCAGATAGCCTTCCGACATCGAGGCGTTACCGTGGCTACAGCGATCGTTAATGGCATAGAACTCGCCGCCAACGTTGAACAGCGCGATGACGGGCGAGGTATCAAGCCGGAGCGCTTCACCCTCCGGCAAATCCCCTACAGGGCAGGCATAAACACGACTCATCAGAACAGTACACTCAGGTTATGGGAGGTGATCACCGCTTGATCCAGCACGATCTCACGCTCCAGTAAGCGCCATTCGTCGCCCGGCAGACGACGGACTTTATCCATGCGCGTGCCGACGTAGAACGTCTCGTCACGCTCTTTTTGTGCGCGGTACAGCAGATAGTTCAGGCGCACGGCGAATACGTCCGGCTGGTCGGTTTCGCTCACCTGCAGGTTGCTGATCATGTGGCGGGTGCGAGAAGGCGGCTCCTCCGCCCACGCCATGCCGGTTTCCAGCCGCGCGATGCGGCGCTCAAGCTGGTCTTTGTTGTCGTTGAAAATCCAGGTGGTCGGCGGCTGTACGCCTTTACGGCGGTCGCGCGTCTGGGCATTCACCGTGGTCCGCATGGTGTAGCGAATGCCTTCATCCAGTTGCGCCAGCCAGTCGCGAAACTGCCAGTCGTCCAGCAGACGCGCTTCTTCATACAGGAACTGGCTGATGCGGTGATGCAGCTCAGGGGAGACTAACGCGCTCATTTCATCACCTCCTGCTGGTAAGCGGCGGTTTTCTCGTGCACTTCCTGCCAGCTTTCGCTGCTGAGTAAATCGGCCCAACGCTGATACATACCGCGCGCGGCGGTTTCCGAAAAGATGTAGTTGGTGATCCCCGGAATGCCGTCTTCACGACGTTTCTCCTGGCCAAGTCCCATTTCAAGACACAACCTGGTGTTGCGCGCGCGATGACCCTTCAGCAGTTTTTGAATCTCACACCAGTTTTCCGAGTCGTCCTGCTCAAGGAACCCCGCCGGGCCGAAGGCGCGGGTGGCGCTGTTTTCAAAAGCGGCTTTGACATCATCAGAGGCGGCTTTATCGGCGATGCAGAACGCCCATACTTCGACTTTGTCCGGTCCGCGCGGATGCCAGACGCGCAGCGTGGCGGTGCCGTTCAGCCAGGAGAGCGTGGGGAAAATGTTATTGTGACCGGCGAGACGCAGCGCGCGTACCTTGCCCAGACGCTGCTCGGCCTCTTCATAAGTATCGCGATAGTAGCTGGAGACTTCGCCATCGACCCAGACGTTGGCGTCCGGTTTCTCGGTAAAGAAGAAGCCGCTGCCGTGCCCGTCCTGGCCGAACTGCAGCGCGTCTTTGGCGGTTTCCCAGACCGGGCGAGCGGTTTGACCGTCTCCGAGGCGTTTGTCGCTGCCGTCATCCTTCGCGCCCAGTACCTGCACGGCGGAAGCGTGGCTGAACAGCGCGTGATACTGGTCGCTGGCGAACTGTTCAGCGGGGAATTTCCAGTTACAGTCGATGGTCCATTTCTGCACGCCGCCGACGATTTCGGTGCCGCCTTCACGGCGATCCAGCACGCCGTCGAGATACCAGGCGATGTCGCCGAGATAATCGCGCAGATTCGGCGCGGTGGTATCCCAGTTACCGAAAATCAGCCCTTTGTAGCTCTCGACGCACGGCACTTCGTTCAGCCCCCAGTGGGATTTGCACAACCCTTGTGGGTAGGCGCGCGGCTCCAGCGGCACGTCGATCAGTTCGCCGTTAATGCCGTACGACCAGCCGTGATACGGGCAGGTAAACGCGCGGGTGTTACCGCAGTCGGCGTAACTCACGCGCATCGCGCGGTGGCGGCACTGGTTGAGAAACGCTTTGATGCTGCCGTCCTTCTGGCGCACCACCACCACGGCGTCTTCGCCCATATAGGTGTTAAAGAAATCGCCCGGTTTGGGGATTTGGCTTTCGTGGGCCAGAAACAGCCAGCAGCGTCCGAAGATGCGTTCCAGCTCCAGTTGGTAAATGTCAGGGTCGGTATAAATACGTGGGGTTACGCGACCGTGTTGGGTATCAATCAGTTGGTAGATGTCTAAATTTGAGGGTGTGGTCATATTTTTTAATCCTGAAAGCTAAGATGTATTGACCTTCTTTTTTTGTGCCCTAAGGATGTTGCTGGTTAGTTATCAATCTGTGAAATAGTAAATTTCTACCAGCTGAGACGTTTTTTCGATAACAAGGAGAGGGACATGGAACTGAGGCACTTACGCTATTTTGTAGCGGTGGCGCAGGCGCTGAATTTCACCCGGGCGGCAGAAAAACTGCATACCTCTCAGCCCTCGTTAAGCAGTCAGATCCGCGATCTGGAGGCCTGCGTGGGGGTTCCCTTGCTGGTGCGGGACAAGCGCAAAGTTGCTTTAACGGCAGCAGGTGAATGTTTTTTACAGGATGCGTTGGTGATCCTCGAACAGGCGGAAAATGCCAAAGTTCGCGCCCGTAAAACGGGGCAGGAAGATAACCATTTCGCTATCGGCTTTGTCCCTTCCGCAGAGGTAAATCTGTTGCCCAAGGTGCTGCCTTTGTTTCGTTTAAAACAACCGGATACGCACATTGAACTGGTCAGTCTAATCACCACCGAGCAGGAGGAGAAGATCCTGCGCGGAGAGCTGGACGTTGGCTTAATGCGTCATCCGGTTTACAGCCCAGAGCTGGATTATCTGGAGCTGATTCATGAGCCGCTGGTGGTGGTGTTACCGGTGAATCATCCGCTGGCTAATGAGAAAGCGATATCGGCACAGCAACTGCACGGCGTCAATTTTGTCGGCACCGATCCCGCTTATTCCGGCGCGTTAGCAATAATTGTAAAAAACTGGTTTCAGCAGCAAAAAAGCCAGCCCAATATCGTGCAGGTGGCGACCAATATTCTGGTGACCATGAACCTGGTTGGCATGGGGTTGGGGGTGACTTTGATACCCGGTTATATGAATAATTTTAATACCGGACAGGTGGTTTTTCGCCCCATTATTGGTGATGTCCCAACCATCGCGTTGCTGATGGCGTGGAAAAAGGGGGCACTAAAACCGGCACTGACCGACTTTATCGCCACGGTGCATGAACGTTTAGCCGTGAGCGTTGTGGATTAACGACTACAGCTCGCTAAGTTGTGATTCTACATACAGATAGCCAATTCCCATGAGTTGCTGAGCGCGATTCAGTTTACCGAAACCGATCTGCGTTGCCCTGGCTCGCGGGTTATCGCCGTGATCGAACGGATTAAATCCGGTTTGTTGTACCAGTGTATTGAGCCAGCTCTCGCCAAATGCGCAGCTCCGCCCATATAACCATATTTGGTTAATATTCAGTATATTCAAAAAGTTATAAAGACTCAGGCCAATAGCGCTGGCGGCATGTTCAGCCCACGCCTGAATGCGGACGTCTCCGTGCCTCCAGGCATCAATAAGCTGGTCGGTGGTCAACGTTTCCGGATCATATAGGGAAGCCGGTTGCGATTTCATCCACACGCGAGCCTGCTTTTTCAGTGCACTTAATGACGCTACCGTTTCCAGACACCCATAACGACCGCAGTCACAGGCAACGCCGTCCGGATGAATTATTGTATGGCCAATCTGACCGCTGCCATACAAACTGCCCCGCCAGATGTTATCGTTAATGACAAACGATGAGCCAATGCCGTAATCAACGTTAATCACACAAAAATCACCTTTAGCCGCCGGATTTTGCCACTTTTCCGCCAGCGCCAGCATCACGCAGTCATTGTCCAGTCGGACCTGCACACCAAGCATCTCCTCGAGCAGATATTTTATTTCCACTGGTGTTTTCCACGGAGCCTGAGGCATGGTTTTTGATGCGCCGGTAATCGGATCAACCTGGCCGTGCACGCCTAGCGCCAGATTAATCGTAACCTCTGGAAATTGCCGATGGTATTCCCGCCAGTGTGCCGCCAATGCTGTCAGCAGCGCTTTTGGCGTATCAGGATTAATGACCTCATGGTGCCAGTCACCGACGGCCACCAGACGCGCGTCCGCCAGTTGGCTGGTGATGCTGGTGGGGGTGACGTTGATGCAGAGCGTCCAGGCGCCTGTTTCTGGCAAATGATAGCTGCCGCTACTCAAACCGCGCTGGCTTAAGGTTTCTCTCGAATGGCTGATTCTCCCTTCATCCATCAGCTCTTCAAGAATATTGCTGACCGCCGGGATTGACAGGCTGGTGAGCTGCGCCAACTGCGACTTGCTAAGCTGTTTTTCCCGCCATAGATGCGACAAAAAGATCTGTTTATTTGCCTGACGTACCCTGGCGTTATTGAATCCCGAACGCTGCATACACTTAACTCTCTTTACTATATTGCGTGAGCATTGTGCATTTTAACGCCACTTAACTGCTGCAGAATAGCCTCAGGTTAGATTTTTACTTTTGTTTATTGAGTGGAGAGCGGCATGTACGGTTCAGTTAAAGTCTGGCAGGAAACGATCACCCTCCCAACGTGGACGGTGGGTGAAGAAGACGCTAACCCGATGTTTCTGGAGAAAAGGGTGTATCAGGGATCCTCCGGTGCGGTTTATCCCTACGGCGTGATTGATACCCTGACCGGCAAGCGTGAAATGCGCGACTATCAGGCTGTGTGGATGGAGAATGACTTCATTCGCATCATGCTGCTGCCGGAATTAGGCGGACGCATCCATCGTGCGTATGACAAAGTGCAGCAGCGTGATTTCGTCTACTACAACGAAGTAGTGAAACCTGCGTTGGTTGGCCTGCTTGGGCCATGGATCTCTGGCGGCATTGAGTTCAACTGGCCGCAGCATCATCGTCCAACCACCTTTATGCCGGTTGATTTTACGCAGCAGCAGGGCGAGCAGGGCGAATATACCGTGTGGATGGGGGAGGTTGAACCCATGCGTGGTTTACAGGTGATGACCGGGTTCACACTGTACCCAGATCGCGCGCTGATCGAAATAACCGGGAAGGTGTTTAACGGTAACGCTACCCCGCGCCACTTCCTGTGGTGGGCGAATCCGGCGGTGAAAGGCGGCGACGATCATCAGAGCGTGTTTCCGCCGGATGTAACCGCGGTATTCGACCACGGCAAGCGCGATGTTTCAGCGTTTCCTATCGCTACTGGCACCTACTACAAAGTGGATTACTCGGCGGGTGTGGATATCTCTCGCTACAAAAACGTACCCGTTCCGACCTCTTATATGGCGGAAAAATCGGATTATGACTTTGTCGGTGCCTGGCACCACGGCGAACGCGGTGGATTACTGCACGTGGCGGACCACCATGTTTCGCCGGGGAAAAAACAGTGGACCTGGGGATACGGCGACTTTGGCGTTGCCTGGGATCGTAATCTCACCGATGACAACGGTCCGTATATCGAACTGATGACCGGCGTCTTTACCGATAACCAACCGGATTTTACCTGGCTTGCGCCGTACGAAGAGAAAGTTTTCGTGCAAAACTTCCTGCCCTACAGCGAACTTGGCATGGTGCAAAACGCCAGCACGCAACTGGCGCTTCGGCTGGTGCGTGAGGGAAGCCAGCTTTCAATGGGCGTTTATGCGATAGCGCCGCTACGCGATGTTCAGGTTACGCTTGCGGCACACGGACAGCCGTTCTTTGAGAATACACTCTCCCTTGAGCCGGGGCAGAGCTGGTTAGCCGATGTGTCTGACAATGGTCATGCCCGGGTAACGATGACCGTCACTCGCGCCGATGGCTCCACGCTTTTGCAGTACGAAGAGCACCTGGCGCAAGAGTTACCACTACCCTCGGCGGCCAGCGCGCCAGCTCAGCCAGAAGCGCTTGCTAATACCGATGAACTCTATTTTATTGGTCAGCATCTGGAGCAGTACAACCACGCCAGCCGCTATGCCGAAGACTATTACCGCCGCGCGCTGGAGGTCGACCCGCTGGATTATCGCAATAATGTGGCGCTGGGGACGCTGGCGCTAAACCGCGCGGACTGGGCATTAGCAGCCCATTGTGCGGGCAAGGCGCTGGAACGGGCGCACAAGCTCAATAAGAATCCACGTGATGGCGAGGCGAGTATGCTGCTGGCTGCCGCGCAGGAACGCCAGGGCGACGATGACAGCGCCTGGGATAATTATTATAAGGCGAGCTGGAGCGGCAACTGCCGGGACGCGGCTTTCTGGTCGTTAGCGCGCCTGGCGATGAAACGTCAGGACTATGCCGGCGCGTTGGAAAAGGTCGAGCAGAGCCTGCGCTTTAACGGCAGTAATAACCTGGCGATGGGACTGAAAGCGCTGGCGCTGGCTAAGCTTGATCGCAATGCACAAGCGCTGGAATACATTCGCCAACAGCTGGTTGATTATCCGCTGAGTTACACCCTGCACTATGCGCGCTGGGCTATTTGCCAGGATGAAGCGACTGCACAGGCGCTTATCTCGATTACCGGGCGGCGCGGTACCAACGCGTGTGAACTGGCAGGCTGGCTGAACGCACTGGGGCAAAAAGATGCTGCCCGTGGCGTGCTGGAACTGCTCGACAGCCAGGAAACGCTACCGATGCTGTGGCGCGCTTCGTTAAGCGATAATCCGCAACCTTTCATCGAACGAGCGCGTAAGTGTCTGCAAAATCGCGTCCGTTTTCCCAATACGCTGGATGAAGTACAGATGCTGCAAACCCTCGAGCAGAGCGCTTTTGCCCGCTATTTGCTCGGCTGTTTCTGGTACAGCAAACGCTGCTATGACGAGGCGGTCTCCTGCTGGCAATTTACCCTTGCGCAGGAGCCGGATTTTGCCCCAGTGCATCGCTTATTGGGGATCTATGCCTGGAACAAACAGCACGATGCACAGCAGGCGATACAGTATCTGTCGCAGGCCGTTGCTCTGGAGCCGCAAAATGCCCGTTTCCTGTTCGAACTCGACTATCTCAAAAAGCTGATGGCGCAACCGGCTGAACAGCGATTGCAGCGACTGGAAGCCAGCAAAGATATTGTCTTCCATCGTGACGATCTGACGGTGGAACTGCTTAGTCTGTGGAATGGATTGGGGCGCTACGACGAGGCCGCGGCAATCTTACGTGAGCGTGTATTTCATCCGTGGGAGGGGGGAGAAGGCAAAGCCACCGGGCAATATCTGCTGAATCAGATGCATCGCGCACTGGAGGCTGTTCAGGCGGGCGACCCGCAAACCGCCATCACGCAACTGCAACAGGCGCTGCACTACCCGCAAAACCTTGGGGAGGGGCGTCTGCCTGGGCAAACGGATAATGACATCTGGTATTTGCTGGGTTATTGCGCCCAGCAGCAGGGGCATTTCGAGGAATCCCAGCGTTACTTCTCCCATGCCACACGTGGCGGTAGCTCACTGGATGCCGGACGTTACTACAACGACCAGCCGGTGGACTATCTCTTCTGGCAGGGGATGGCGCAGAGAAAACTTGGCGATGATGCAGAGGCGGACGCTCTGTTCAACAGCTTCCTGCAATGGGTTGAGTCGCATCGCGACAACATCCCGGATGTCGATTTCTTTGCCGTATCGCTGCCCGATCTGGTGGTACTGGATACCTCAGCACAAGCAAAACACCAGCAACACTGCCTGTTTATCAATGCGCTTGGGCATCTGGGGCTGGGAAATAGTTCTGCTTGCCAGCGCGATCTTGATGAGCTTCTGCAACTCAATCCGGCGCATGACAAGGCGTTACTGCTGCGTCACGCCATTAACGTAAGGCTGTTCCAGTAATACCCGAAACGGGTGGGGGCAACCTCACCCGAAACCTTCTGTCCCCTGCGTTTCCCTGAAAGAGGAATCATAATGAATAACGCGCAGACACATTTAAAGATTGGTTACGTCTGGACTATCTGCCTGGTTGCCGCCTGCGGTGGTTTACTCTTTGGCTATGACTGGGTGGTAATCGGCGGGGCAAAGCCCTTCTATGAAGCTTATTTCTCGATTACCGATCCGGCGCAATCTGGCTGGGCGATGAGCTCGGCGCTGGTTGGTTGTATCTTTGGTGCGCTGATTTCCGGCTGGTGCGCCGATAAATTTGGCCGAAAGATGCCGCTGATTCTCTCGGCGATCCTATTTAGCGCTTCAGCCTGGGGGACCGCAGTTGCCAGCAATTTTGACATGTTTGTTGTCTATCGCATCGTTGGCGGCGTGGGGATTGGTCTGGCATCCGCGCTAAGCCCGCTGTATATCGCTGAGGTCAGCCCGGCGGAAAAGCGTGGTCGCTTTGTTGCCGTTAACCAGCTCACCATCGTGATTGGCGTTCTGGCGGCGCAGCTTATCAACCTGATGATTGCCGAACCTGTCGCCACAGGCGCTACGCAGCAGGCGATTGTGGAAAGCTGGAACGGTCAGACGGGCTGGCGCTGGATGTTTGGCGCTGAATTAGTGCCCGCGGTAATATTCCTGGTGCTGATGTTCTTTGTCCCTGAATCGCCGCGCTGGTTGGTGAAGGCAGGAAAAGCCGAACGTGCGCGCACCATGCTGCAGCGCATTGGTTCGGCGGAATATGCCGGGCAAACGCTGAAAGAGATTGAACATACGCTACAAAAAGATAACCACAAGGTCGCGTGGTCATCACTGTTACAACCGCAGATCAAACCGATAGTGATTATTGGCATGGTGCTGGCAGTGTTCCAGCAGTGGTGTGGGATCAACGTTATTTTCAACTATGCGCAGGAGATATTTGCTTCCGCCGGATTCGACATCAACGGCACGTTAAAATCGATCGTTGCGACCGGGATCATCAATCTGGTCTTTACCCTTGCCGCTCTGCCGCTGGTGGACAAAATTGGGCGTCGTAAACTGATGCTGTTTGGTGCATCAGGGCTGACGGTTATCTACGTACTCATTGCCGGGGCATACGGGTTGGGTATTCTGGGCTGGCCGGTTTTGGTTCTGGTGCTGGCGGCGATTGCCATTTACGCCCTGACGCTGGCCCCGGTAACCTGGGTGCTGCTGTCCGAAATTTTCCCCAACCGTGTTCGCGGGTTAGCGATGTCGCTCGGCACGCTGGCGTTGTGGATTGCCTGCTTCCTGCTGACCTATACCTTCCCACTGCTGAATGCGAGTCTGGGCGCATCGGGAAGTTTCCTGCTCTATGGTGTGATTTGTGCGCTGGGCTTTATCTATGTTCTGCGTAATGTGCCGGAAACCAAAGGCGTGACGCTGGAAGCGCTGGAAGAACGGCTGGCGGCACAGCATACGAAAGTTGGCGCATCAAGCCAGCAACGAAGCGCCCGCTAATGAACCCTCTGCTGATGTTACAAAACGCACATCTACGGATGTGCGTAGATCCGCAGGGCGGTTCGCTATTGAGTCTGGTTTCGTTACAACATCAACAGGCAATATTACGTGAAGGTCATGGTCAGCAGCTCGGTGATTGCGGCCTGTTCCCGATGTTACCGGTGGCAAATAGGGTGGCGGGCAATCGTTTTATGTTACGTGGGGAAGAGGTTGTGCTACCGCACCATGAGGCGGATGCACACTTCTTCCTGCATGGTGACGGCTGGCTGCAGCGCTGGCAGGTTATCACCGCTACGCAAAGTGGTTGTTTGCTACAGTTGCGCAGTTGGCATCCCTGTGGTTACGACTATACGGCGCAGCTTTGCTACCAACTGGAAGCGTCAAGCCTGCATGCTTCATTGACGCTCACCCATTGTGGGGAACGACCGATGATCTATGGCTGCGGGTTCCATCCGTTTTTCGCCTTTGATACGCACAGTACGGCCCAGTTCACCGCCAGCGGCTACTGGCCGGAGGGGGAACAGCATCTGCCACTGGACTGGCAAAGTAATATTCCACCCGCAGCAGATTTCATGCATGCGCAATACGGTGAAGATGCCTGGTTGAATGTGGGTTATTCTGGCTGGAGCGGGCGGGCCGTTATTCAGCGTGATGTGATGAAAGTCACGATTTTAGCGCAAACTCCGTGGTTGATGCTGTTCAGAATGTCGGGTGAACCATTCCTGTGCCTGGAGCCGCAGACGCATCCGGTGAATGCCCACCACATGCAGGGGCAGCCGGGATTGCAGGTTTTAGCGCAGGAAGAACGCTGTCATTTTGCGATGCAAATTTGCATCGAATAGGGCGAAAATCATGTTATCTGCCTGTTAATGGTCTCTTGCGCCAGCCAGAGTTTATCGCCAGACTACCGTCTCCAAACGGGAGGGATTCATGGCTTTGCATTCCACGCGCTGGCTGGCGCTCGGTTATTTCACCTATTTCTTTAGCTACGGTATTTTTCTGCCTTTCTGGAGCGTCTGGCTCGAAGGGCTGGGGCTGACGCCGGAAACCATTGGTTTACTGTTGGGCGCGGGGCTGATTGCCCGTTTTCTCGGTAGCTTGCTGATTGCGCCGCGCGTGAGCGATCCCTCTCGTCTGATTACCGCTTTACGTATTCTGGCTCTGTTGACGTTGGTGTTTGCGCTGGCTTTCTGGGCGGGGACCAACGTGGCGTGGCTGATGGTGGTGATGGTCGGATTTAACCTGTTTTTCTCACCGTTGGTGCCGCTGACCGACGCGCTGGCTAACACCTGGCAAAAACAGATAACCATGGATTATGGGCGGGTTCGACTGTGGGGATCCGTGGCCTTTGTGATTGGCTCTGCGCTGACCGGTAAGCTGGTGAGCCTGTTTGACTATCGGGTGATCCTTATTCTGCTGTCGCTTGGCGTCGCCTCGATGCTGCTGGGCATGATGATTCGCCCGAGCGTGCAGCCAGCAGGTGAAACCCGTCAGCAGGAGAGTGCGGGATGGCCCGCCTGGCGCGCGTTAATAACGCAAAGCTGGCGTTTTCTTGCCTGCGTGAGTCTGCTGCAGGGCGCGCATGCCGCCTATTATGGTTTTAGCGCCATTTACTGGCAATCCGCCGGTTATTCCGCCTCGGCGGTGGGCTATTTATGGTCATTGGGCGTGGTGGCGGAAGTGATCATCTTCGCGCTGAGTCACAAGTTGTTCCGCCGCTTTAGCGCCCGCGATCTGCTGTTGCTTTCCGCCGTTTGCGGCGTGGCGCGTTGGGGGCTGATGGGCTGGAGCACCGAGCTGCCGTGGTTGATTGTGGTGCAGATCCTGCACTGCGGTACCTTCACCGTCTGTCACCTGGCGGCAATGCGCTATATCGCGGCGCGACAGGGCAGCGAAGTGATTCGTTTGCAGGCGGTCTATTCCGCGGTGGCGATGGGCGGCAGTATCGCCATCATGACCGTTTTCGCCGGCTACCTGTACCAGAACCTGGGCAGCGGCGTATTCTGGGTGATGGCGCTGGTGGCGCTCCCGGCTATCGTGCTGCGCCCGAAAGTGGTGGCGCAGCCTGCGACGTTATGATTCGAGGATTTTGCGGATCTGCTGCTGCTGGTGAGACGTCAGCGCCAGATCCGCATGAATCAACGGCGGTGAAAACAGCGGCAGCGGCGTAGTGTACGGTGTGACGATCAGCGTTACGCCGCGCGGCGCGCCCTCTTTTTGAAAGTCCTGCATTGGCATATGTTTTACGTTGAGCGGCAATAGCGTCAGTTCACGTAGCTGCTGTTCTATATGCGCTTCGAGTTGTTCATTACTGCCGGTCAGCAGGATAATCTGCTTTTCGTGCAAATCCTTCTCCTGCATCAGCCAGGCACCGAAAATCACCGCCACCAATCCGATCTCTTCTTCTGAAAACTGCACATCGTATTCCGCTTCGAATCCGTGTATCGCCTCACGGGTGGTGCGTACCAGCCGGGGATAAAGTCGGCTGAACTCTTCCGGTAGCGTGTTATCAATGCCAATAGCAAACACACTGCGGTTCAGCGCCTGGGCAAGGTGGATATACAACTGGTCGTTCAGCCCTTGTTCATCGCTGAAGCGAACGTTGCCATACTCGCGAAAACGCAGCACCAGCCGCGCGATAGCCAGACGAAGACGGCGATCCTGCTGGTGGTTATCGCGGATGGGGTCGGGGATGCGAATCATTGAGAACAGCAATGCCATAAACAGCGATTCGCCCGGCGGCGCACTTTGCATGACGTGACGTTGCCAGTGGCGGGCGATCTCCTCAGCCAGAGCGTACTCCGCGCAGGATTGCGCCCAGCGCTGCTGGAGTGGATTAAACTCCGGGGTGATCCCCGCGTGATGTTGCAGCAGGCAGTATTGTAAAAACAGCCGCAGGAACTGGATATCACGACACTCAAAGGGCTTTTGCAAGCGTCGGGAGCAGAGGTTAATCAGCGCATGCAGATTGGTGTCATCATACAACGTGCGCGCTATGCCCTGCTGTTTCAGCGCCATTTTCAATGCGGGTGTGAAATGTTGGGCGATAAAGGTCGGGCAGATCCGCAGGCCACGGCGCAGCCAATGCAACAGGCACAGACGCTGGTTCAGCGGGGCGCCTTCGATCGCATAGCCGCCATTCTGGGCGGAAATAATGGCGAGCCGATGATAACGCTGGATTTCAAGCCCCGCGCCAATGATATCCTCCTGAACGGTGGCATCATCGACGCCATTGAGACTGCTGAAGGTCTGCGCGGTAGCTATCTGCCCCGGCAGAAAAAGCGTCAGCAGCACCTGGCAACGGCGTTGGGGAGCGGAAAGTACAGATGGCGGGGCGAGCGTTGACATCATCTGTAGAATCTCCCGTGAGTATGTTTGATAAGAATAGTTAAAGTTTGCGCATAGATTTGAGGAATGGAAAGCTTTACGCCAGGAATGCTGGGGAGCGTCACAGAATTTTTAACGTGCGGAACAGATAGCGGTAGTGGAACGCAGCGCGTTAATCCGCTTTTTCACTGTTTTATCTTTAGTTGGGATATAAAAAATGCCAGAGGGGGGAATGCGGCGGAGGGAGGTATAAACATGCTATCGCAGAGAAAGGTTCCGTTCACCTCATGTTCATCGCTTTTCTGTACACTGAACGCCAGTGAACGTGTTAAGGGTGCTATCGCCGCACCCTTAACAATCCCGGCTCCCGGCGGGAAAATTGCCGCTCCGCGGTTCCCTCCGCTTATTCCTCCAGGCTACCGGGGCGGGCGCGATGTAACGTCCCTGTAAAGCGCGCCCTGAGCCAGCATCCATGCTGGCTCTCCCGGCCTTACGGAAACACGTCGGCAATTTTCAGCCGGACCAGCCACGCCTGACCATCTGTATTTTTATTTGAACATGTTTGAACATGTTTGAACAGCAAAAAGGATATAGCTGAAAGTCAGAGCGTTGAGGTGAACGGAACCCTGAGCCGGAATTACATGTTCTCCATCACGCCTGCCCACGGCTCAGCGTTAATCCCACATCGCCGCCGGGATGCACTGCCAGCAGTGTCTCCTTTGAGTAGCCGCTTTCACTCATCAAACCGGCGCAGGCGGCGTCAAAGATCGCCAGTACCAGCAGAATTGAGGTCGTCGCCAGCATGTTCAGCGGGTCGGCCTCACGCTGGACGCCGGTGGAAATCACCAGCCTCGACGCTTTAGCGATGGCCGAATCAGCGTTTTCCGTCACGCTCAGGATCGGCACATTTCTCGCCGCCAGCCCAGGCAGCAGCCGGGTAAGTTCATCCGAATTGCCCCCGCGTGACAGCATAATAACCAGGTCGTCGGCGCGTAAAAAACCCAGATCGCCGTGCGCCGCATCGGTGGCATTGAGATAAATCGCCGGGCGCTCCACGCAGGCGAGCATATGCGCGACTTTACGCGCCGCAATGCCGGAGGTGCCGACGCCGGTAACGACGATTTTTCCCTGACAACCGCGCAGTTCCGCCATCAGCGACTGCCAGAGCGGTTCAGTCAGATGCTGCCCCAGACCCGCCAGGGCATCGCTATAGAGCTGAAATACGCCGGTGGCCTGAGACCAGGAGTCGCTCATGCGTCCTCCTGCATCAACTGGCGGTATTTCATATGATCCTGATACATCTCGTGGAATACCCGATATTTGCGATCGTAGTACTGCTTAATGCGATTTGTTTGCGGGGTAACCGTTTTACCAATCCGGCTCATCGCCAACATCGCTTCCGGGAAGGTTTCGAAAACGCCCGCGGCGATAGTTCCCATCATGGCGCCACCCAGCAGCATGGCTTCGCTCTCTTCAGGCAGCAGCATCGCGCAGCCGGTGGCGTTGGCATGTTCCTGAACGAAGATTGGGTTTTTCGTCCCGCCGCCGCTGGCCATTATCGTATCGATGGTGTAGCCGCTTTGATTCATCGTTTCAATGATATGGCGGGTTCCCAGCGCAATGGCCTGGATGGTCGCAAGGTACTGTAGCGCCATATCCTCCGGCGTACGTGACAGTTTCAGTCCGGTGATTGCGCCCGTGAGCGTTGGGTTAGCGCGCGGCGAGCGGTTGCCGTGGAAATAGGGCAGGATGTGCATATCGCGGGTTAAAAATGCGATATCTTCCGGCTCACCGGCCATTTTACGCAACAGCGCATTCAGCACTTCGTAAATGGTCTGCCCCTGAGATTTAGCCTGCGCCAGCAGGGTTTCGTAGCAAGGATGCGACTGAATAACGTGGTCGATTAACGCCCCGGTTGCCGACTGTCCACCTTCGTTGAGCCAGTATTCTGGCAGCACGGCTGAGTAGTAAGGACCCCAGACGCCACCGATAAAACGCGGCTCTTTGGAAATCGCCATGTGTCCAGTGGAAGTGCCGCCAATCAGCGCGATACGACGGTCAAAATCCGCCACCTCGCCGGAAACACCGCTTGCCCCGAGCGTGCCGAGGGTACCGGCGTGGGCATCAATGATCGAGACGCTGACAGCGGTCCCCGGAATCAGCCCCATTTCGCTGGCGGCGCGCGCAGATAGCCCGTGACCGAGCGGTTCGCCCATGGTTTTCACGTAGCGACCAATTTTGGCGGCATCATGCTCCAGCAAATCTTCCAGCCCAATCTGGCGGAAATAGCTGGCATCCCATTTGTCTTCATGGCCCATATAGGTCCATTTACACACCGTCGAACACAATGAGCGCGTGTCATCGCCCGTTGCGCGCCAGGTCAGGAAATCGGGCAGGTCAAAGTAGTATCCCGCATTGGCCCAGGTGTTGGGCATATGTTGCTTCAGCCACAGCAGTTTTGGCGTCTGCATTTCCGGGGAGATAATACCGCCAACGTAGTCCAGCACCCGATGATGCAGAGCGTTGATGCGTTCGGCCTGGGTAATGGCGCGGTGATCCATCCACACAATGATGTTCTGTTCGCTGCGCCCGGACGGGCTGATGGTCAGCGGTTTACCTTCTTTGTCCAGCACCACCAGTGAACAGGTCGCGTCAAAGCCCAGACCTTTCACCTGGATAGGGTTGATATCCGACTGGTTAATCGCATCGCGAACCGCGTTACACACTGCCTGCCAGATGTTATCGGAAGACTGCTCAACAAAATCGGCCTGCGGACGGTAAATCTCGATGGCCCGACTGGCCTGGCCGACCATTCTGCCGTTGAGATCAAACACGCCAGCACGGGCGCTTCCGGTTCCGACATCCACACCAATAAAGTAACTTGCCATAATTTTTTCTCCTGAAATCAGGCTTTACGATTCTGTAATGCGATAAAGAGGATCAGCACCGCGCCCCACAGCGCCATCGTCAGATAGCTGCTGACCCCCAGCAAGTTAAGGCCGCTTTCCAGCATTTGCAGCACAATCAGTGCCAGCACCAGGCTGATAATGCGCCCGAAGCCGCCATCCGGGTTGATACCGCCGAGGACGGAGGCAAGGATGGTGACCAGCAGGTAGGACTCACCGTATCCGGCTTTAGCCGAGTTGAATTTCGCCATCATCAAAATGGCGGCGACCCAGCCGAGCAGGGCAGAAATCACGTACACCGAAATTTGTACCCGTACGGTATTCACGCCGCTGTAGCGGGTAGCCTGTTCATTGGAACCAACGAGATACAGGCTGCGCCCAAGCGTGGTGTGTTCCAGCAGCACCCACAGCAGGATTGCCACCAGGAAAAAGAGCAGTAGCGCCACCGGAATACCGGCAATCGTGGCGTTACCAAGGTACTGAATGGCTGTCGGGAAACCGGAAATCACCGTCCCGTTGGAAAGCAGAATATTCAGCCCGGAGATAAGCGTCATCGTGCCGAGCGTGGCGAGAATAGGCGAGACCCCGACCCAGGCAATCAGCGCGCCGTTGAGCGTGCCGATGGCCACCGCCACGGCAGCGCCTGCCAGCAGCGCCAGTACCAGAAACAGCGGGTTATCCGGATGGGTGACGATAATCGCCGCCATCACCAGCGAGCAGGCGTTCGCCCCGGCAATAATCGACAGGTTAATGCCGCCAGTCAGCATGGTCATGCCCATCCCGAGGGCCAGCATGCCGAGGATTGGCAGCTGTGAGCCAATCGACTGGAAGTTAGCGACGCTGAAGAAACGACTGCCGAGCAGGGCTGTGAAAACCAGGGCGACGACCACAATAATCACGCATTGCAGACGAATGATGGCATCACCGGGTAAAAATCTGGCGATTGTTTTCATCTCAAAGCTCCCTTGCCAGTTTGCGTTTTTCGTTCCAGGCCGTGGCGCTAATGCTGACCAGGATAATGGCGCCGCTGAACACGGTATGCCAGTAAGAGGAGACGCTGAGCAGCGTCAGACCATTTTGTAAGAAGGCCAGCAGAACCACACCGAGCAGGGTCCCGGTCAATGTACCGCGCCCGCCGCTCATGCTGGTTCCGCCGAGTACTACCGCTGCCAGCACCGTCAGCTCAAAGCCGAGCAGCGAATTGGGCGCAACTGACTGGGTGATTTGCGCCTGAACCACGGCGGCAACGCCAGCCAGAATACCCATGTAGCCATAGACGTAGAAATGCAGCTTCAGCAGATTCAGCCCCAGGCGCGAGGCCGCGTCGCGGTTGCCGCCCATGGCGTAAACCTGACGGCCAAGACGGGTATAGTTCATCAGCACGGCGGTAAAGATGATCACCGCCGCCAGGCACAGTAGGGGCAGGGTCAAACCGTAGTCGTAGCCATCCGCTGCGGTGAAAGAGAACCAGTTAATGCCGTTCATAAACCAGTCCGGGAAGCCATACAGCCAGGTGCCTTTGGTGGCGTAAACCAGCAGGCCGTAGTAGACGTTCAGCGTGGCGATAGTAATGATGATTGCCGGAACGCGCAGCCAGTAGACCAGGAAGCCATTAATCAGCCCAAGCAGCAGACCCACCGCAATGGCGATAATTAACGCCAGCGCGAAGTTGCCGCCGTGGCCGATAACCCAACTGGCCATTGCATACTGGGCTATCGCGGTCATCGCCGGAAATGAGATGTCGATCCCGCCGGAAATCAGTACCACAAACAGCCCGCAGGCAAGGATGCCGAGAATTGCGTAGCTGGTGGCCACATCCGTCAGGTTCCCCAAAGACAAGAACTCATCGGTGCTGATACTCAGCCCAACGGCCAGGGCTACAACCAGCAGGCCCAGCCAGAACTCATGTTGCCCGATTAAACGGGAGAGATGCATCTTATTCATTGATTACCTCGACCACTTCAGCAATCTCCTCTTCACGGCATTGATGAGGATTAAATTCCGCCACCAGCTTGCCGCGACGCATTACCAGCACGCGGTGGCTGTTGTAATACGCTTCCGGGATTTCATCGCAAATCATCAGCACCGCCATACCCTGTTCCGCCAAATCGCGGGCTATCTGGTAAATGCCCTCTTTGTTGGCGATATCCACGCCGACGGTAGGCGAGTCGAGGATCAGGATGCGGGGATTGGTCGCCACCCATTTGGCAATGGCGATACGCTGGGCATTACCACCGGAAAGGGTTTTGACCGGCAGGTGCGGATCGGACACTTTGATATTTAGTTCGCGGATTAAATCGGCGACCAGCTTTTGCGCTTTACGATGATCGAGCAGGCCGCTACCGGTGTGCAGTTGATCAAACACCGTGACGATGGTGTTGTCGTAGATCGACTGTTCCATGATCAGCCCCTGCGTCAGGCGATCTTCTGAGACATAGCCGATCCCGTGTTTGATGGCGTCATGGTTATTGCGCAGAGTAACCGGCTGGCCGTTAATGCGAATCTCGCCGCTTTCCGGGTGCGTCATGCCAAACAGGCTCAGACAAAGCTCAGTGCGTCCGGCACCCAGCAGTCCGACAATGGAGACAATCTCGCCGCCGTGCAGCGACAGATTAATGTTCTGGTATTTACCTCTGCGGCTGAGGTTGCGCAGCTCGAGCAGAGGCTCTTGCTCAATCGCGGGCCTTTCCGGCAGCGGGCTGTAGTGGAAGCGTTGTCCGGTCATCAGGAAGGCCAGCTCGTGGCTGTCGAGTTCGCTGGCAGGGTATGTGCCCACCAGTTTGCCGTCGCGCATTACGCTGATGCGGTCCGCCACTTCCATTACCTCATCCAGACGATGGCTGACAAACACGACGCAAATTCCGGCCGCTTTCAGTTCATTAACTACCCGCAGCAGGCCATTAACCTCCTGGCGGGTTAGCGAGGCGGTGGGCTCGTCCATAATCACCAGACGCGCGTCGGCGGCAATCGCCCGGCAAATGGCGACCAGCTGTCGATCAGCAATTGAGAGTTTTTCAACTTTTTTATCGGGATCGATATTCACCCCGATACGTTTCATGGCTGCCAGCGCCTGCTGTTTCATGGCGCCACGACGCACCCAGATATCGCCACCTGGCAGATAGCGGTTGACCGCGATATTTTCTGCGACGCTAAAATTGGGGAACAACGACAGGTCCTGATAAATAACCTGAATGCCATAATGGGAAGAGAGCTGCGGCGTCAGGTGATGGAACAGTTTTCCGTCGAGTAAAATTTGCGCGCCTTTTTCCGGGTGATAAACCCCGGAGATCACTTTAATAATGGTACTTTTACCACAGCCGTTTTGACCCGCCAGACAGTGAACTTCGCCTTTTCTTAGCGTCAGATTCACGTTATCCAGCGCCAGCACGCCCGGGAATTGTTTGCTGATATTCTCAAGAGTGATAAATGCGGTGGTGTCTGCCATGGACAATACCCCTGCGCGCGTCCGGGGGGACGCTGAGTGTTAGTTTGGTTGATAGCGCCGACCAGACGGTCGGCGTTAAGGTTCCCTGGTGTTGGCTAAAGCCTTAGAAACCAAGTGATTGTGCGTTGTCTTTGGTGACTTCGAGGATCTTGTTAAAGCGGATCACTTTCTTCTCCGTGTCGATATCGGCTTTCCCTAAACCATCGATACTCAGATCGGCGTTCACTTCTTTGCCCTGCAACAGCTGATCGGCAACTGTTACCAGCGCGTAGCCCGCATCTTTTGGATCCCAGAGCAGCGCTTTTTTGATATCACCGCGCATCAGATAAGGCGCAGCTTGAGCTGGCATGGCGATCCCGACGACGGCGATCTTATCTTTGGCGCGTTTTTTCTGCACAGCCTGACCCGCACCGATTGGACCCAGTGAGCCGAAGCCGATAATGCCCTTCATCTGCGGGTAGGTTTTCATCAGATCCAGCGTTGTGGCGTAGGATTTATCGATGCTTTCCGCGACCGGCAGGCGTGAAGTGACCTCGAACATTTCCGGATATTTTTCTTTCTGGTACTTAATTGCATAATCCGCCCACGCGTTATGCAGTGGGACCGTCAGCGAACCAACATAGATGGCATACCCGCCTTTGCCGCCCATATTTTTCGCTAACTCATCGACGTTGGCCTGGGCGTATTTTTCACTGTCGATGGTTTCGATATCCCACTGGCCAATTTGCTCATCCGGGGATTCGTGCGTCAGCACCACGATGCCTTTATCGCGCGCTTTTTTCAGTACCGGCTCAAGGACCTTGGCATCATTCGGCACCACGATGATCGCATTAACGTTTTTGGCGATCAGATCCTCAATCACTTTCACCTGCTGCGCCGGGTCCGGCGTTGAAGGCCCGGTCTGGTAAGCATTCACATCCAGTTTTTTTGCTGCTTCATTTACGCCGGTTTCCATCCGGTTAAACCATGGGATCCCGGTGACTTTGGCAACCACAGCAATTTCATATTTTTCCGCCGCAAAGGACGTGCCGGACAACATGCATGCAGAAACCAGGGTTGCACTGAGTAATGCGAGTTTGAATTTCATAGTTGTACCTTTCGTAGGGGGCAGGACATGTCACGGCGTGAAGTTAACAATGAATGGAAGAGGGAATGAATTATAAGTTTTATGCATGTGATCCGTGCCCATTATTGTGAATTTATGGAAATAAAATAGTTAATAATTGGTTAAATTTGCATGGTTTTACATTCAAGCGTTCAAGTTAAGTGTTAGTTAAATATTAAAATGAAACTATAAATTAACATTTTATTATCATTTGACTTAAGTTGTGACGCTGAAAAGGTGTTTGGGTGGAATTTCCCGAAGAAGAAATTATCGAAATTGAGAACTGAATCGATACCGGAAAAGGGTGCTCAATATTTTTTCGTTCAATGGTATCCTCAGCACTCTTTCGCCAAACCCGGCATCATTATTTGTGGCGGTGTGGATTTTCATCGTGGAGAACTCATGCAAGGCGTTAAACGTATCATTATCACGTTGTTTCTCGCTGTCCTGTCCTTTGGCGCAGGCGCGCATCCCCACAGCTTTATCCATCTGAAAACTGAGATAGTGAGCGAGAATGACCAGTTCGTCGCGCTGAAAATGCGCTGGACGATGGATGAAATTACCTCGGCGGATCTGCTTTACGATGCGGGGAATGCCAAACCTGGTGATGAGATCTGGAAGAAACTGGCGGCGGAAGTGATGGCCAACGTTCTCGGGCAGCACTATTTCACCGAAGTGTGGCACGACGGGCAAAAGGTAAAGTTTAAAAACAGACCGACGGAATATGGCATGGAGCGTGAGGAACATCAGGCGGTGCTGACGTTCGTTCTACCTCTGGCCGAAGCTCAGCCGCTGAGTGGTCAAAAATATACCCTTTCAACCTTCGACCCGACCTACTACGTTGATATGAGCTATGACAAAGACAGCGACGCCAGGCTGGGGCAGGCCATAAGCCAGAAATGCCGTATTTCAGTACATACGCCGTCGCCGAATGAACAAACGCTGAGCTTTGCGCAGTCGCTGGATAAAGAAGACGCTCCGCCGGAGGATATGGAGTTGGGTAAACAATTTGCACAGACGGTAACGCTGCAATGTCAGTAGTTTATCAACAACGCGCAGCCAGACGTCGCTTGCTGACGCTATGGCCGCTGGCGGTCTTTTTGCTGCTGGCGGCAGGCGGCATACTGTGGTTATGGCAGGCCTGGCCACAGGTGATGATGAAAAGTGTCGTCTGGCAGCGCGATGTTAATCAACAGATGAGTGGATTGCTGAAAGCGGTTGCCGCCAGTCCGACCCAGGCAGGGGGATCGCTGCTGCTGTTTAGTTTTCTCTACGGCGTCCTGCATGCACTGGGGCCGGGTCATGGAAAAGTGGTGATTACTACCTGGCTTGCGACGCACCCGTCAAAACTCAAATCAAGTATCGGCCTGACGCTGGCGTCGTCTTTATTACAAGGACTGGTCGCGATTGGTCTGGTCGTTATCGTGCTCACCGTCTTGCAGTTGCCTGCGCGACAGCTGCATATGAGCAGCTTCTGGCTGGAAAGAGGGAGCTATGTGCTGGTGGGCGTGTTGGGTCTGCTGCTGTGCTGGCGTGCGCTGAAAAAACTGCGCTCATTGCTAAAACGGCCAACGTTTACCGCTTTCACACCGCACCATGTGCATCACGACGGCTGTGGCTGCGGGCATCAGCATTTACCGCAGCCGGAACAGTTGCAAAGCGGTGATGACTGGCGCGCCCGGCTGATGATTATTCTGTCTATGGGGATGCGCCCATGCTCCGGGGCCATCATGGTGCTGCTGTTCAGCAAAGTGATTGGCGTCTTTAGCTGGGGCATGGCCTCGGCGCTGGCGATGGCGGCGGGAACCTCTTTAACGATTACGTCACTGGCTTTATTGGTACACAGTTTCCGCTCGCTGGCGGTAAGACTTAGCGGGCATAAAGCGCCGGTGCTGTGGCGACAGATTGGCTGGACAACGCTGGCATTAGCCGGTGGGGCGGTATTGGTTACGGCGGCGGTGGTGATGTGGATGAGCGCGGTGCCGGTAGGCAGGGGGTTAAGGCCGTTTTAGATTAGTGAGCGGCAGGAATTGTAGGCCGGATAAGACGCGAAAGCGTCGCATCCGGCACCACAGCAGATTAACGCTTCAGCGCGTCGCTCAGTTCGTCACGCATGTTAGCCAGCATGGCTTTCACTACGCGCGGGTTACCTGCAACGATGTTGCCGGTTGTCATGTAGTTATGACCTCCGGTGAAGTCGCATACCAGGGCGCCAGCTTCACGAGCAATCAGCTCACCTGCGGCGAAATCCCACGGGCGCAGACCAATTTCGAAATAACCGTCAACGCGGGCTGCGGCAACGTAGGCCAGATCCAGCGCGGCAGAGCCGGTGCGGCGGAAGTCAGCGCATTCGGTAAACATGTTGCCAAGGATTTTCATGTAAGAAGCAGCGTGCTGTTTCGCTTTGAACGGGAAGCCGGTGGCAATGATGGTGCCGTCCAGATCGCGAGCCGTGCTGCCACGCAGACGGTAACCGTTAAGCTGAGCGCCTTGGCCGCGGGTTGCGGTGAACAGTTCATTACGCATTGGATCGTAAACAACGGCAACTTCAGTACGGCCTTTAATGCGTACTGCGATAGATACCGCGAAGTGCGGCAGACGTTTTACGAAGTTGGTAGTGCCATCCAGTGGATCGATAACCCATTGAACATCCAAATCTTCACCAACATGTTCACCGCTTTCTTCGGTGATGATGGTGTGCTGTGGGTAAGATTTGCGAATCGTTTCGATAATAATCGCTTCGGCGGCTTTATCGACGTTAGTCACGAAATCATTGCTGCCTTTCTGGCTGGTTTCTACAGAGTCTGGGGTTTCGTAGTGTTTGGCAATTACATTACCCGCCTTGCGCGCTGCGCGCACGGCGATGGTCAGCATCGGATGCATCGGTCTCTCTCACTGGATGTTAAAGAACGGGAAAACGGCGCAGAGTATAGCAGCGAGTTCGGAATATGTCTTCGTTTTATGATAATATGCCCGAATAATCTTTAGCCGAAGAAATACAATGCTGCAAAATATTCGAATTGTGCTGGTGGAAACCTCTCACACTGGCAACATGGGCTCTGTGGCCCGCGCAATGAAAACCATGGGTTTAACCAATCTGTGGCTGGTTAATCCACTGGTCAAACCGGACTCGCAGGCCATCGCCCTGGCGGCAGGCGCCAGCGATGTGATTGGCAGCGCGCAGATCGTCGATACCCTCGATGAAGCGCTGGCGGGTTGTAGTCTGGTAGTAGGCACCAGCGCGCGTTCCCGTACGTTGCCGTGGCCGATGCTGGACCCGCGCGAATGCGGCTTAAAAAGCGTCTCTGAAGCGGCGAATACGCCGGTGGCGCTGGTATTTGGCCGTGAACGCGTTGGCCTGACCAACGAAGAACTGCAAAAATGCCATTACCACGTCGCCATTGCCGCGAACCCGGAATACAGTTCGCTCAACCTGGCGATGGCGGTGCAGGTTATCTCTTATGAAGTCCGCATGGCCTGGCTGGCGACGCAGGAAGGTGATAAGACCGTCGAATACGAAGAAGCTGAGTATCCGCTGGTGGATGATTTAGAGCGTTTTTACGGTCATCTGGAACAAACGCTGCTGTCGACCGGATTTATTCGCGAAGGCCATCCGGGACAAGTGATGAACAAGCTGCGTCGTCTGTTTACGCGTGCGCGTCCTGAGAGTCAGGAGCTGAACATTTTGCGCGGAATTTTGGCGTCGATTGAACAGCAGAATAAAGGCAAGTAAGCGAAACGCCTCCTGCAAGTGAAAACGGCACTGAAGGTTAAATACCTGACTAAATTAGTCAGGTAAATAGTTGACTGATTTAGTCGGGAATGTCAGACTTGCCCCTGCTATGCAATACCCCCATTTTACAATAAAAAACCCCGGGCAGGGGCGAGTTTGAGGCTAAGTAAGACATGAGACTGACATCAAAAGGGCGTTACGCCGTGACCGCAATGTTGGACGTTGCGCTCAACTCCGAAACGGGCCCGGTACCGTTGGCTGATATTTCTGAACGTCAGGGAATTTCCCTGTCATATCTGGAGCAGCTGTTTTCCCGTTTGCGTAAAAACGGTCTGGTTTCAAGCGTACGTGGACCAGGCGGCGGGTATCTGCTGGGTAAAGATGCCGGGAGCATCGCAGTAGGTGAAGTCATTAGCGCTGTCGACGAGTCTGTAGATGCGACCCGTTGCCAGGGCAAAGGCGGTTGTCAGGGCGGCGATAAATGCCTGACCCACGCGCTGTGGCGCGATCTGAGCGATCGTCTGACCGGATTCCTCAACAACATTACGTTGGGCGAACTGGTGAATAATCAGGAAGTCCTGGATGTGTCTGGTCGCCAGCACACGCATGACGCTCCACGCACTAATCGTGCTCAAGACGCGATCGACGTTAAGTTACGCGCATAATAAAAGTATTTCAGAATCAGGCCGGGGTGTTCGACGCCCCGTTAACTCGGTCGTACATCCAGCCGGTTGCCTGGTTCCTTGCATTGAAGCGATGTACGGAGTTTATAGAGCAATGAAATTACCGATCTATCTCGATTACTCCGCAACCACGCCGGTGGACCCGCGTGTTGCCGAGAAAATGATGCAGTGTCTGACCCTGGACGGAAACTTTGGTAACCCAGCGTCTCGTTCACACCGTTTCGGCTGGCAGGCTGAAGAGGCGGTAGATATCGCCCGTAACCAGATTGCCGACCTCGTGGGCGCTGACCCGCGTGAAATCGTATTTACTTCCGGTGCGACTGAATCCGATAACCTGGCGATTAAAGGTGCAGCCAACTTTTATCAGAAAAAAGGCAAGCACATCATCACCAGCAAAACCGAACACAAAGCCGTGCTGGATACCTGCCGTCAGCTGGAGCGCGAAGGGTTTGAAGTTACCTACCTCGCCCCGCAGCGTAACGGCATCATCGATCTTAAAGAACTTGAAGCGGCAATGCGTGACGACACCATCCTCGTGTCCATCATGCACGTGAACAACGAAATCGGCGTGGTGCAGGATATCGCGACTATCGGCGAAATGTGCCGTGCGCGCGGCATCATCTATCACGTTGACGCCACTCAGAGCGTGGGCAAACTGCCTATCGACCTGAGCCAACTGAAAGTTGACCTGATGTCCTTCTCCGGCCACAAAATCTATGGCCCGAAAGGTATTGGCGCGCTGTACGTGCGTCGTAAACCGCGTATTCGTATTGAAGCGCAGATGCACGGCGGTGGTCACGAGCGCGGCATGCGTTCCGGTACTTTGCCTGTTCACCAGATCGTGGGCATGGGTGAAGCGTACCGTATCGCTAAAGAAGAGATGGAAACCGAGATGGCGCGTCTGCGCAGCCTGCGTAACCGTCTGTGGAACGGCGTGAAGGACATGGAAGAAGTGTACCTGAACGGCGATCTCGAACAGGGCGCACCGAACATTCTCAACGTCAGCTTCAACTTTGTTGAAGGCGAGTCGCTGATTATGGCGCTGAAAGACCTGGCGGTATCCTCCGGTTCTGCATGTACTTCAGCAAGCCTGGAGCCATCCTACGTGCTGCGCGCGCTGGGTATGACCGACGAGCTGGCACACAGCTCAATTCGTTTCTCTTTAGGTCGTTTCACTACCGAAGAAGAGATTGACTATGCCATCAATCTGGTTCGCAACTCCATTGGCCGTCTGCGCGACCTTTCTCCACTGTGGGAAATGTTCAAACAGGGCGTGGATTTGAACAGTATTGAATGGTCACATCACTAATTCGGCACCGATAAGGAGAATTCAACATGGCTTACAGCGAAAAAGTTATCGATCATTACGAGAATCCACGTAACGTGGGCTCTTTTGACAACAGCGATGAGAACGTGGGTAGCGGCATGGTCGGTGCACCAGCCTGTGGCGACGTGATGAAGTTGCAGATCAAAGTCAACAATGAGGGTATCATTGAAGACGCGCGTTTCAAGACTTACGGCTGCGGTTCCGCTATTGCTTCCAGTTCTCTGGTTACCGAATGGGTAAAAGGGAAATCTCTGGACGAAGCACAGGCGATTAAAAACACCGATATCGCCGACGAGCTTGAACTGCCACCGGTGAAGATTCACTGCTCTATCCTGGCTGAAGACGCGATTAAAGCCGCGATTGCGGATTACAAAAGCAAACGTGAAGCAAAATAATTAAGAGTTGAGGTTTTATTATGTCGATTACCTTAAGCGACAGTGCAGCAGCGCGTGTAAATACCTTCCTGGCAAACCGCGGTAAAGGGTTTGGTCTGCGTCTGGGCGTGAGAACCTCCGGCTGCTCAGGTATGGCCTATGTACTGGAATTTGTTGACGAGCCGGCGGCTGAAGATACCGTGTTTGAAGACAAAGGCGTTAAAGTTGTGGTCGACGGTAAGAGCCTGCAATTTCTCGACGGTACGCAGTTAGACTTCGTCAAAGAAGGTCTGAACGAAGGGTTTAAGTTCACTAACCCGAACGTGAAAGACGAATGTGGATGCGGCGAAAGCTTCCACGTATAACGCGCTCACCGATAACCCCACACGCATGATTTTACGTGTGGGGTTTGTTCTAACAGGCTACCCCTGAGATAGTTATGGATTACTTCACTCTCTTCGGATTACCCGCTCAATATCCTATTGATCTCCAGGCTCTGACGATCCGTTTTCAGGATCTCCAACGTCAGTATCATCCTGATAAATTCGCCAGCGGTTCTCAGGCGGAGCAACTTGCTGCGGTTTCGCAGTCCGCCACCATTAACCAGGCCTGGCAAACGCTGCGTCATCCCTTGATGCGCGCCGAATACTTATTGTCTTTACACGGCTTTGATATTCGCAATGAGCAGCACACGGTGCGTGATACCGCGTTCCTGATGGAGCAACTGGAGCTGCGGGAAGAGCTTGACGAGATTGAGCAGGCGAAAGACGAATCGCGACTGGAAAGCTTTATCCAGCGCGTGAAAAAAATGTTTGAAAGTCGCCATCAACTGATGGTTGAACAGCTGGATAACGAGATGTGGGACGCGGCGGCGGATACCGTGCGTAAGCTGCGTTTTCTCGATAAACTGCGAAGCAGTGCAGAACAACTCGAAGAAAAACTGCTCGATTTTTAATTTCCGGAAGCGAAAATGGCCTTATTACAAATTAGTGAGCCTGGTCTGAGCGCCGCGCCGCATCAGCGTCGTCTGGCGGTAGGCATCGATTTAGGCACCACCAACTCCCTGGTTGCGACCGTACGCAGCGGCCAGGCCGAAACGCTGGCAGACCACGAAGGTCGCCACCTGTTGCCGTCAGTGGTTCACTATCAGCCGCAGGGCTACTCTGTCGGTTACGATGCTCGCGCCAATGCCGCGCTTGACCCGGCCAATACCGTTAGTTCGGTAAAACGCATGATGGGCCGCTCTCTGGCGGATATCCAGGCGCGCTACCCGCATCTGCCTTATACATTTCAGGCCAGTGAAAACGGCCTGCCGATGATTGAAACCGCTGCCGGTTTACTTAATCCGGTGCGCGTATCCGCTGACATTCTGAAAGCGCTGGCCGCGCGGGCAACCGAATCGCTGTCCGGTGAACTGGACGGCGTCGTGATCACCGTTCCGGCATATTTTGACGATGCGCAGCGTCAGGGGACCAAAGACGCCGCGCGTCTGGCTGGCCTGCACGTATTACGTCTGCTGAATGAGCCGACCGCTGCGGCGATTGCTTATGGCCTGGACTCCGGTCAGGAAGGCGTGATCGCGGTCTATGATCTTGGCGGCGGTACCTTTGATATTTCTATTCTGCGCCTGAGCCGCGGCGTGTTCGAAGTGCTGGCGACCGGCGGTGATTCCGCACTCGGCGGTGATGATTTTGACCATCTGCTCGCCGATTACATTCGCGAGCAGGCGGGAGTTACCGATCGTAGCGACAACCGCGTACAGCGTGAACTGTTGGATGCCGCCATTGCGGCGAAAATTGCGCTCAGCGACGCCGATTCTGTGGCGGTTAACGTGGCGGGATGGCAGGGTGAAATCACCCGTGAAACCTTCAATGAACTTATTTCCGCACTGGTTAAGCGTACGCTGCTGGCCTGTCGTCGCGCGCTGAAAGATGCGGGTGTTGAGCCGCAGGATGTGTTGGAAGTGGTGATGGTCGGTGGTTCAACGCGTGTACCGCTGGTACGTGAACGCGTGGGTGAGTTTTTTGGCCGTACGCCGCTGACCTCTATTGACCCGGACAAAGTGGTCGCTATCGGTGCGGCAATCCAGGCGGATATTCTGGTCGGAAATAAACCGGACAGCGAAATGCTGCTGCTGGACGTCATCCCGCTGTCCCTGGGACTGGAAACCATGGGCGGCCTGGTGGAGAAAGTGATCCCGCGTAATACCACTATCCCGGTGGCGCGTGCGCAGGACTTTACCACCTTTAAAGACGGCCAGACCGCAATGTCCATCCACGTGATGCAAGGCGAGCGTGAGCTGGTGCAGGACTGCCGTTCACTGGCGCGTTTTGCGCTGCGCGGTATTCCGGCGCTGCCAGCAGGCGGCGCGCATATCCGCGTGACCTTCCAGGTGGATGCCGATGGGCTGCTGAGCGTCACCGCCATGGAGAAATCCACAGGCGTTGAGTCCTCAATCCAGGTTAAACCGTCCTACGGTCTGACTGACGGCGAAATCGCCTCCATGATTCAGGATTCGATGAGTTTTGCCGAGCAGGACGTCAAAGCCCGTATGCTGGCAGAACAGAAAGTCGAAGCGGCACGTGTACTGGAAAGTTTATCCGGTGCGCTGAACGCTGATGCCGCGCTGTTAAGCGCCGCAGAACGTCAGGCTATCGACACCGCCGCCGCGCACTTGAGCGAGGTTGCGCAGGGTGACGATGTTGACGCGATAGAACAAGCCATTAAAAACGTAGACAAACAAACCCAGGAATTCGCCGCTCGCCGCATGGACAAATCCGTCCGTAGCGCGCTGAAAGGCCATTCCGTGGACGAGGTTTAATATGCCAAAGATTGTTATTTTGCCTCATCAGGATCTCTGTCCCGATGGCGCAGTTCTGGAAGCTGAGACCGGCGAAACCATTCTCGACGTTGCCCTGCGTAACGGTATCGAAATTGAACACGCCTGTGAAAAATCCTGTGCCTGTACGACCTGTCACTGCATCGTACGTGAAGGTTTTGATTCTTTGCCGGAAAGCACGGAAGAAGAAGACGACATGCTGGATAAAGCCTGGGGTCTGGAGCCGGAAAGCCGTTTAAGCTGCCAGGCGCGGGTAACCGAGGACGATTTAGTGGTCGAAATCCCACGTTACACAATCAATCATGCACGTGAGCATTAACAGAGGGTAGTATGGGACTGAAGTGGACCGATAGCCGTGAAATCGGTGAAGCGCTGTACGACGCCTTCCCCGATCTTGATCCCAAGACCGTTCGTTTCACCGATCTGCACCAATGGATCTGTGACCTGGAAGAGTTCGATGATGATCCACAGGCATCGAATGAAAAAATCCTTGAGGCCATTTTGCTGGTCTGGCTGGACGAAGCCGAATAAGTCAACGGGCTGCCCACGGGTGGCCCGTTTTCCTGTATGCGCGAAAATAAGGATAAATAAAATGACAGAAGCCATGAAAATTACGCTTTCCACGCAACCTGCCGATGCCCGCTGGGGTGAAAAGGCTACATACAGCATTAATAATGAAGGCATTACCCTGCACCTGAACGGAAAAGATGACCTTGGCCTTATCCAGCGCGCCGCGCGTAAAATCGACGGCCTGGGTATTAAACACGTTCAACTGGACGGTGAAGGCTGGGATACCGAACGCAGCTGGGCTTTCTGGCAGGGCTATAAAGGACCAAAAGGCACCCGCAAAGTTGAGTGGGCTACCCTGGACGAAGCACAGCGCAAAGAGCTGGATAACCGTCTGAAGATTATTGACTGGGTGCGCGATACCATTAACGCCCCGGCGGAAGAACTGGGTCCGGAACAACTGGCGCAGCGCGCGGTCGACCTGCTGTGCGGGGTGGCCTGCGATAACGTCTCTTACCGCATCACCAAAGGTGAAGATCTGCGCGAGCAGAACTACATGGGGCTGCATACCGTGGGGCGCGGTTCTGAGCGTCCTCCGGTGCTGCTGGCGCTGGACTACAATCCTACCGGTGATAAAGAAGCCCCGGTTTATGCTTGCCTGGTTGGTAAGGGAATTACCTTTGACTCAGGCGGTTACAGCATCAAGCAAAGCGCATTTATGGACTCAATGAAGTCCGATATGGGCGGTGCGGCAACGGTCACTGGCGCGCTGGCGTTTGCCATTACCCGTGGTCTGAACAAGCGTGTGAAACTGTACCTGTGCTGCGCGGATAACCTTATCAGCGGCAACGCCTTTAAACTGGGCGATATTATTCACTATCGCAACGGCAAAAAAGTTGAAGTGATGAATACCGATGCGGAAGGACGCCTGGTGCTGGCGGATGGTTTGATCGACGCCAGCGCGCAGAAACCGGAGCTGATTATTGATGCAGCTACGCTGACCGGTGCCGCGAAAACCGCCCTGGGTAACGATTATCACGCGTTGTTCAGCTTTGACGACAAGCTGGCTGCCCGTCTGCTGGCAAGCGCGGCACAAGAAAACGAGCCGTTCTGGCGTCTACCGTTGGCTGAGTTCCACCGTAGTCAGTTGCCATCTAACTTTGCTGAACTAAACAACACCGGTAGCGCGGCCTACCCGGCGGGTGCGAGCACGGCGGCGGGCTTCCTGTCCCATTTTGTGGAAAACTACCAGCAAGGCTGGCTGCACATCGACTGCTCTGCAACCTATCGCAAAGCGCCGGTTGAGCAGTGGTCTGCGGGCGCAACCGGTCTGGGTGTGCGCACCATCGCGAATCTGCTGACCGCATAATTCATGACTGTATTGCCGGATGGCGCGACGCTTATCCGGCCTACATGTATTCATCCAATTTGTGATCCTTATGACCGAAACAAAAAATGAATTAGAAACGTTGCTGGAACAAGCGGCGACAGAGCCTGCGCATCGACCGGCATTTTTCCGTACTTTACTTGAATCCACCGTTTGGGTGCCGGGTACTGCTGCAGAAGGCGAGGCGGTGGTTGAAGACAGCGCTCTCGATCTGCAGCACTGGGAAAAAGAAGACGGCACAACCGTGATCCCGTTCTTTACTTCCCTTGAGGCTTTGCAGCAGGCGGTTGAAGATGAGCAAGCATTTGTCGTTATGCCGGTGCGTACGTTGTTTGAAATGACGCTTGGCGAAACGCTGTTTCTCAACGCGAAACTGCCGACCGGCAAAGAGTTTATGCCGCGTGAAATCAGTCTGCTGATCGGTGAAGAGGGGAGTCCGCTAAGCACCCAGGAGGTACTGGAAGGGGGGGAATCGCTGATCCTCTCTGAAGTCGCTGAACCGCCAGCGCAGATGATTGACTCGCTGACCACGCTGTTTAAAACCATCAAGCCGGTAAAACGTGCGTTTCTTTGCTCAATCAAAGAAAGTGCGGAAGCTCAGCCAAACCTGTTGATCGGGATTGAAGCTGACGGTGATATTGAAGAGATCATCCATGCTGCGGGCAGCGTCGCGACCGACACATTACCGGGCGATGAACCGATTGATATTTGCCAGGTGAAGAAAGGCGAGAAGGGTGTCAGCCACTTTATCACCGAGCATATCGCACCGTTCTACGAACGCCGCTGGGGCGGCTTCCTGCGCGATTTTAAACAGAACCGGATTATCTGAGTAAAGGAAAGCCGCCCCGAAGGGCCACGGAGAATAATATCTCACGTTGTGAATAATTTCTCGGCTAACTAACTTGACTTTTACTCCCTTAAAAGGGAGTATTAAATCACTACGATGTGCCTGCGTTGCTATGGCAACACAGCCTGCCAGAAAGGCCGCGAACCGGACTGGCACAAAAAAACCGCTCAACTGAGCGGTTTTTTTGTCGGCGAAAAAGAAGGGTAAATCAGATTTTATTTAGCCTCAGTCGGTTCTACCGGTAAATCGTTGCGCGCTCCCCATTCGCTCCACGCCCCGTCATACAATGAGACGTTCGAAACATCCAGAGAGGCAAGCGCCAGTACCACCACGGCAGCCGTTACGCCGGAGCCGCAGCTGGCGATAATGGGGCGGTCAAAGCTCACGCCGTGGCTGAAGAAAATAGCATCCAGTTCGTCGGTAGTTTTCAGTTCGCCGTCACGAACCAGCTCTGTCCACGGTACGTTAAGCGCACCAGGCACATGACCACGCTTCAGACCAGGACGCGGCTCGTCAACTTCGGCATTAAAACGTGCAGCCGGGCGGGCATCGACGATCTGCGCCGTTTTTTCATGACTGGCCAGCAGCACATCAGTGACGCGCACCACGGCTTCAGGCGTAAATGCGGCGTTAAATTCGCCTTCGGGTAACTCCTCGTTTCCTTCCTGCAGCATTAGCTCATCGCGCTGCCAGCCAGCAAGACCGCCCGCCAGAATGGAGACATTCTCGACGCCAAAAGTCCGCAGCATCCACCATGCGCGGGGGGCGGAAAAAAGGTTGCCGTCATCGTAGACAACCAGATGTTTATCCTGATGAACACCCAATTCGCGCATCGCGACAGCGAAGGCTTCCGGGCGCGGCATCATGTGCGGCAACGGCGAGGTATGGTCAGAAAGCGCTTCAATATCAAAAAAAACGGCGCCAGGAATATGACCCGCTCGATACTCCTCGCCAACATCGCGATCTTCCTGACCTGGAGGTGCCATCCGGGCATCAAGGATTTGTATTTCCGGGTCGTCAATGTGTTCGGCAAGCCAGTCGGCAGCGACAAAGAAGGCGGTGGTCATAGGCATCTCCATTTTTACCAGGTTTTGGCAAATTGTCGGACGTTTAGTGCAAAGCGACAAGTAAAAGAGGCTGATTTGGCAGGCGAATCCACATTAATCACGAAAATTAGGACAACGTTGTTCATTTACTGGCTTCCACAGCCTGAAAACTAACGCATAATAGTTGTTCTACGTAGCTAACGGGCCACTACGGCCAGGGATGAACAATGAAACATTTACGCGTAGCGGCCTGCATGCTGATGCTGGCACTTGTCGGGTGCGATAATAATAACGAAAAATCGACGACGGCAGCGAAGCCGGATGCACCTGCGCCGCAGACCGCCCCCGCAAAAGACAAGGCTCAGTTAGAAAAGCTGATGCAACAAAGTCAGGGCAAGTCGCTGACGCTGTTGGATGCCTCAGAGGTCCAACTCGACGGCACAGCAACGCTCGTATTGACCTTCTCCATTCCCCTCGATCCGGAACAAGATTTTTCCCGTGTAGTGCACGTTGACGATAAAAAAAGCGGCAAAGTCGATGGGGCGTGGGAACTGGCGCCAAACCTGAAAGAGCTACGCTTACGCCACCTCGAACCTAACCGGGAACTGGTGGTTACCATTGAGCGTGATTTACTGGCGCTGAATAAAGCGACGTTCGCTATTGATTATGAAAAAAACATTACCACTCGCGACGTCCAGCCAAGCGTAGGGTTTGCCAGTCGCGGCTCGCTGCTGCCCGGAAAAGTAATTGAAGGCCTGCCGGTAATGGCCCTCAACGTTAACAGCGTGGATGTGAACTTCTTTCGCGTGAAGCCTGAATCGCTCGGCGCATTTGTCAGCCAGTGGGAATACCGCAATTCGTTGACGAACTGGGAATCTGACAATCTGCTGAAAATGGCGGAACTGGTATATACCGGACGCTTTGACCTCAATCCTGCGCGTAACACCCGTGAGAAGTTGCTGCTGCCGCTGAGCGATATCAAGCCGTTGCAGCAAGCAGGTGTTTACATCGCGGTGATGAATCAGGCTGGACAATACAACTACAGTAATGCCGCTACGCTGTTCACGCTCAGCGATATTGGTGTGTCAGCTCACCGTTACCACAATCAACTGGATGTCTTTACGCAGAGTCTGGAAAACGGCGCCGCGCAGCAGGGTATTGAGGTCACGTTACTCAACGAAAAAGGACAGACGCTGGCGCAGGCTACCAGCGACGCGCAGGGTCATGTCAAACTGGAGACTGATAAAGACGCGGCCTTATTGCTGGCCCGCAAAGACGGGCAAACCACGCTGCTGGATCTGAAGCTCCCGGCGTTGGATCTGGCTGAATTTGATATTGCTGGCGCACCGGGATACAGCAAACAGTTCTTTATGTTTGGTCCCCGTGACCTCTATCGTCCTGGCGAAACGGTGATCCTCAACGGATTACTGCGTGACAGCGATGGCAAAACGTTGCCAGACCAGCCGGTGAAGCTGGAGGTCGTGAAGCCTGACGGACAAGTGTTACGCTCGGTGGTTAGCCAGCCGGAGAACGGTCTGTACCGCTTTAGCTGGCCGCTGGACAGCAGCGCGCCAACCGGGATGTGGCATATTCGCGCCAATACTGGCGACAACCAGACGCGGATGTGGGATTTCCACGTTGAAGATTTTATGCCAGAGCGGATGGCGCTCAATCTCACCGCCAGCAAAATGCCGGTAGCGCCAACTGATGAAGTGAAATTCTCGGTGGTGGGTTACTACCTGTACGGCGCGCCCGCCAACGGCAACGCGCTGCAAGGGCAGCTTTTCTTGCGACCATTGCGCGAGGCGGTGCAGGCGTTGCCAGGGTTCCAGTTTGGTAATATTGCCGAAGAAAATCTTTCCCGCAGTCTTGATGAAGTTCAGCTCACGCTGGACGATCACGGTCGTGGCGAAGTGACCACCGCCAGCCAGTGGCAGGAGACGCACTCCCCGTTACAGGTGGTGTTGCAAGCCAGCCTGCTGGAGTCGGGTGGCCGCCCGGTGACGCGTCGGGTTGAACAAGCCATCTGGCCTGCGGATACGCTGCCGGGGATTCGACCACAGTTTGCGGCGAAAGCCGTTTATGATTATCGCACTGACACCACGGTGAACCAGCCTATCGTCGATGAAGACAGCAACGCCGCTTTCGATATCGTTTATGCCGATGCGCAGGGCGAGAAAAAAGCGGTGTCCGGTTTGCAGGTGCGTTTGATCCGCGAGCGCCGGGATTATTACTGGAACTGGTCTGAAGGCGAGGGCTGGCAATCACAGTTCGATCAAAAGGATCTGGTTGAAGGTGAGCAGACGCTGGATCTTAAGGCCGATGAAACCGGTAAAGTCAGCTTCCCGGTTGAGTGGGGTGCCTATCGTCTGGAAGTGAAAGCCCCGAATGATGCGGTGAGCAGCGTACGCTTCTGGGCAGGTTATAGCTGGCAGGATAACAGCGACGGCAGTGGGGCCGTGCGTCCCGATCGCGTGACTCTGAAACTGGACAAACCCAGCTATCGTCCTGGCGATACCATGAAGCTGCACGTTGCCGCTCCCGCTGCTGGCAAAGGTTATGCGATGGTGGAGTCCAGCGAAGGACCGCTGTGGTGGCAAGAAATAGACGTGCCTGCGAATGGCCTGGCTCTCACTATTCCGGTCGATAAAACCTGGAATCGCCACGATTTGTATCTCAGTGCGCTGGTGGTTCGTCCTGGCGACAAATCCCGTTCGGCGACGCCAAAACGGGCGGTTGGGTTGCTGCATTTACCGTTGGGCGATGAAAATCGTCGTCTGGGACTGGCGCTGGAAAGTCCGGCGAAAATACGTCCAAATCAGCCGTTAACCGTCAAGATTAAAGCCAGCGTTAAAAATGGCGACGTGCCAAAGCAGGTTAACGTACTGGTCTCTGCCGTTGATAGCGGGGTGTTGAACATCACTGATTACGTCACGCCCGACCCATGGCAGGCGTTTTTCGGGCAAAAACGCTATGGCGCGGATATTTATGATATTTACGGTCAGGTCATCGAAGGGCAAGGTCGTCTGGCGGCGCTGCGCTTTGGTGGCGATGGCGATGAGTTAAAGCGTGGCGGTAAGCCTCCGGTCAATCACGTCAATATCGTAGCGCAGCAGGCGTTGCCGGTCACGCTTAACGAGCAGGGCGAAGGTACGGTGACGTTACCGATTGGTGATTTCAACGGCGAGCTGCGGGTCATGGCGCAGGCCTGGACGGCGGATGACTTTGGCAGCAGCGAAAGCAAAGTGATTGTCGCCGCGCCGGTGATTGCTGAACTGAACATGCCGCGCTTTTTGGCCGGGGGAGATACTTCGCGCCTGACGCTGGACGTGACCAACCTGACCGATAAACCGCAGACGCTGAATATTAAGCTCGCGGCCAGTGGTTTACTGGAACTGCCAGGGCAAGATCCTACCCCTGTGAATCTGGCGCCAGGCGTACGGACTACGCTGTTTATTCCGGTGCGCGCGCGGGAAGGCTTTGGCGAGGGCGACATTCAGGCGCAGATTAGCGGTCTGTCCCTGCCAGGGGAAACGCTGCCTGTGCAGCACAAACAGTGGAAGATTGGCGTGCGTCCGGCGTTTCCCGCGCAAACCGTCAATAATGGCATTGCGCTCCAGCCGGGGGCAACCTGGCAGCTGCCAGGCGAAGAGTTGGCTAATTTTTCTCCTGTGACGATGCAGGGGCAACTGCTTTTCAGCGGTAAGCCGCCGCTGAATCTGGCGCGCTACATCCGTGAACTGAAAGCTTACCCTTACGGTTGCCTTGAGCAAACGGCGAGCGGGCTGTTCCCCTCTTTATACACCAATGCCGCGCAACTAAAGGCGTTAGGTATCGCCGGCGACAGTGATGAAAAACGCCGTGCGGCAGTAGAGATTGGCATCTCCCGTTTACTGCAAATGCAGCGCGATAACGGCGGTTTTGCGCTGTGGGATAAGAACGGATCAGAAGAGTACTGGCTGACCGCGTATGTAATGGATTTCCTCGTCCGTGCGAACGAACAAGGCTACAGCGTCCCGGTTGAGGTGATTAACCGGGGTAATGAGCGGCTGCTGCGTTATTTGCAGGATCCGGGGATGATGTCGATTCGTTATACTGATGACTCGTCTGCAAGCCGGTTTGCTGTACAGGCCTACGCCGCGCTGGTGCTGGCTCGTCAGCAAAAAGCCCCGCTCGGCGCATTGCGTGAGATCTGGGATCGCCGTGCTCAGGCGGCTTCTGGTTTACCGCTGTTACAACTGGGGATCGCGCTGAAAAGCATGGGCGATGCCAACCGCAGTGAACAGGCGTTGACGCTGGCGCTGAATACGCCGCGCCGCGACGCGCAGCAGTGGATGGCGGATTACGGCAGTGCGTTACGGGATAACGCGTTGATGCTGGCTTTGCTCGAAGAGAACAAGCTCAAACCTGAGGTGCAGAATACGCTGCTGAACACGTTGTCAGAACAGGCCTTTGGACAGCGCTGGCTCTCGACTCAGGAAAATAATGCGTTGTTCCTTGCCGCGCGTACGTTACAGGATTTGCTTGGTACGTGGCAGGCGCAAACGTCACTCTCGGAGCAACCATTGGCAGGGGATAAATCGCTAACCCGCAATCTGGATGCCGACGAGCTGTCCACGCTGAGCGTCACGAATACCGGTAATCTGCCGCTGTGGCTGCGTCTGGATGTCAGTGGTTATCCGCAAACCGCACCGACGCCTGCCAGCAACGTCCTGCATATTGAACGTCAGATCCTGGGACTTGACGGGAGCAGCAAATCACTGGATTCTCTGCGCAGCGGCGAACTGGTGCTGGTCTGGCTGGAGGTGAAAGCCAGCCAGAACGTGCCGGATGCGCTGGTCGTCGACTTACTGCCTGCCGGACTGGAGCTGGAAAACCAAAATCTGGCCAACGGCAGCGCCAGTCTGCAGGATAGCGCTAGCGAAGTGGCGAACCTGCTCAATCAGATGCAGCAGGCGGATATCCAGCATATTGAGTTCCGTGACGATCGCTTTGTCGCTGCGGTGGCGGTGAATGAAGGACAGCCGGTTACGCTGGTGTACCTGGCGCGGGCAGTAACACCGGGAACGTATCAGGTTCCCGTCCCACAGGTGGAATCAATGTATGTTCCGCAGTGGCGGGCAACCGGTGCGGCAGAGGGGCTTTTGATTGTCAGACCGTAAATGATGCGCGGGTTGGGTAAACGCGGCTGCTGGCTCTGGCTGGCAGTCGTTGCGCTAGTGTTGGTGACGGCAATTTGGGCGGCAGATAAAATCTGGCCACTGCCGCTTCACGAGGTGGATCCCGCACGTGTCGTGGTGGCGCACGATGGTACGCCTCTCTGGCGCTTCGCCGACGCGGACGGTATCTGGCGTTATCCGGTGACGATTGATGAGGTATCCCCCCGCTACCTTCAGGCCTTAATCAAATACGAAGACCGCTGGTTCTGGAAACACCCCGGGGTCAATCCATTTTCAGTGCTGCGCGCCGCATGGCAGGACCTCTCATCCGGGCGTGTCGTCTCGGGCGGCAGTACGCTCACCATGCAGGTGGCACGTTTACTCGACCCCCACCCACGCACTTTTGGCGGCAAGTTTCGCCAGCTCTGGCGCGCTTTGCAGCTGGAATGGCATCTGTCCAAGCGCGACATTCTGACGCTGTATCTTAACCGTGCGCCGTTTGGCGGCACGTTGCAAGGTGTGGGCGCAGCAAGCTGGGCCTATCTTGGCAAATCGCCTGCACAACTGAGCTACTCCGACGCCGCATTGCTGGCTGTGCTGCCACAGGCGCCGAGTCGTCTGCGTCCGGACCGTTGGCCGGACCGCGCTGAGGCGGCGCGTAATAAAGTGCTCGAACGTATGGCAATTCAGGGCATTTGGTCCGCAAAACAGGTGCAGGAGTCACGCGGAGAGCCGGTCTGGCTGGCTCCCAGGCAGATGCCGCAGTTAGCGCCGTTATTTTCGCGCATGATGCTGGGAAAAAGCCGCAGCGACAAAATCGTGACAACCCTTGACGCCGGGTTGCAGCGGCAACTTGAAGAACTGGCGCAAAACTGGAAAGGGCGGTTGCCTGCGCGTAGTTCGCTGGCGATGATTGTGGTCGATCATACCGATATGAGCGTGCGTGGCTGGGTGGGGTCAGTTGATATGAATGATGACTCCCGCTTTGGTCATGTGGATATGGTGAATGCGATCCGCTCACCGGGATCGGTGCTGAAGCCGTTTATCTATGGTCTGGCGCTGGATGACGGATTAATTCATCCCGCTTCGTTGTTGCAGGATGTACCACGGCGAACAGGTGATTATCGACCGGGGAATTTTGACAGTGGTTTTCACGGACCGGTAAGCATGAGTGAGGCGCTGGTACGTTCACTGAATTTACCCGCGGTCCAGGTACTGGAAGCCTATGGTCCGAAGCGTTTTGCCGCATCGTTACGTAACGTCGGTTTACCGTTATATCTGCCTGCAGGAGCTGCGCCGAATTTGTCGCTGATTTTGGGCGGGGCGGGGGCAAGGCTTGATGATATGGCTGCGGCGTATAGCGCCTTTGCCCGCCACGGGAAGGCGGGTAAATTGCGCCTGCAGCCAGCAGACCCGCTACTGGAGCGCCCGCTGATGTCGGCTGGTGCGGCGTGGATTATTCGCCGGATTATGGCTGACGAAGCACAACCGCTACCGGATAACGCACTGAGCAGAGTGGTTCCGCTGGCGTGGAAAACGGGCACCAGCTATGGCTATCGCGATGCCTGGGCGATTGGCGTTAACGCCCGTTATGTGATCGGTATCTGGACTGGCAGACCAGACGGAACGCCGGTGGTGGGCCAGTTTGGATTTGCCAGCGCCGTGCCGCTGCTCAATCAGGTCAACAATCTTTTGCTCTCTCGCGGGACCAATCAGCCGGAAGATCCACGTCCTGATTCCGTGAGTCGCGGCGTGGTATGTTGGCCGGGTGGGCAATCCCTTGCCCCCGGAGACAGCAACTGCCGTCGCCGTCTGGCAACCTGGTTACTGGATGGCAGTCAGCCACCAACGTTATTATTGCCCGAGCAGGAAGGAGTTAATGGCATTCGTTTTCCTGTCTGGCTGGACGGAGAGGGCAAACGCGTGGCGGCGGATTGCCCGCAGGCGCGCGAACAGACGCTTATCGTCTGGCCCTTGCCGCTTGAACCATGGCTGCCGGAATCAGAGCGCCGTGGGGCAAGATTACCGCCTGTTTCTGCCGCATGTCCGCCGTTGGGGCAGGATCCCGGGTTACCGTTGCAGTTGACAGGTCTGCGCGATGGCGCGATTGTGAAGCGTTTACCTGGTTCTCCAGAGGCTTCATTGCCGGTGCAAACCAGCGGTGGAACAGGCGATCGCTGGTGGTTTCTTAACGGACAACGTCTGGACGAGCGCGGGCGTCACCTGACGCTACGTCTGACGGTCAAAGGGGATTACCAACTGCTGGTGATGGATGACGCCGGACAGGTGGCGACGGTGAGATTTTCGTTGCAATAGACCAGTTGCTGACTATTTGTTGCTAAAACTCATCTTATTTTAAAGAAATGTTACCTTCATCAATAGTCAATTGCCGGGATGCTCTTTATAATCCGCGCCAGGTCGTACATCTATATAGACAACAACAGAACATATTACAGAGGTTATCAATGGCTATTGAACGTACTTTTTCCATCATTAAACCAAACGCGGTGGCAAAAAACGTTATTGGGAGCATCTTTGCGCGCTTTGAAGCTGCAGGGTTCAAGATTGTCGGGACTAAAATGCTGCACCTGACCGTTGAGCAGGCGCGTGGCTTCTATGCTGAGCACGACGGCAAGCCGTTCTTTGACGGTTTGGTTGAATTCATGACCTCCGGTCCGATCGTTGTTTCAGTTCTGGAAAGCGAAAATGCCGTACAGCGTCATCGCGATCTGCTGGGCGCTACCAACCCGGCGAACGCGCTGGCCGGTACCCTGCGTGCCGACTACGCTGACAGCTTCACCGAGAACGGGACTCACGGTTCTGATTCCGTTGAATCTGCCGCTCGCGAAATCGCCTATTTCTTTGGTGAGGGCGAGGTTTGCCCGCGTACGCGCTAATCTCCTGCGTCTATAACGCCGTTGAGATGAATTAGCGATTTACATATTATTTTCGCTAATGCTTCGTGCAAACGTGGCATCCCTGCGCCAGACTTTGTACAATACAACGCCCCGGAAGAGCAGACCGCTTGCCGGGGCGTTTCTTTTTAACCCTCCACGGGCCACAACGTGTAACAACGAGGCCGGAAAAAATTATGTCTGAATTAGTTAACACCTCTGAAGTCGTCATTCCTGCGGTTCCAAATAAAAATGGAAAAATTAACCTGCTGGATCTGAACCGTCAGCAAATGCGCGAATTCTTCAAAGAGATGGGCGAAAAGCCGTTTCGTGCCGATCAGGTCATGAAGTGGATGTACCACTACTGCAGCGACAACTTTGATGACATGACTGACATCAATAAGGTGCTGCGCAACAAGCTGAAAGAAGTCGCTGAAATTCGCGCCCCGGAAGTGGTGGAAGAGCAGCGTTCCTCTGACGGCACGATCAAATGGGCTATCGCGGTTGGCGATCAGCGCGTTGAAACTGTTTATATTCCTGAAGATGATCGCGCGACCCTGTGTGTTTCTTCACAGGTTGGTTGTGCATTAGAGTGTAAATTCTGCTCTACGGCGCAACAGGGATTTAACCGTAACCTGCGAGTGTCGGAAATCATTGGCCAGGTTTGGCGTGCGGCGAAAATCGTCGGCGCGGTCAAAGCAACGGGCGTACGTCCTATCACCAACGTGGTGATGATGGGGATGGGCGAGCCGCTGCTCAACCTGACTAACGTGGTGCCGGCGATGGAAATCATGCTGGATGACTTCGGTTTCGGGCTGTCCAAGCGTCGCGTTACGCTTTCCACCTCAGGGGTTGTACCTGCGTTGGATAAGCTGGGCGATATGATTGACGTCGCGCTGGCGATCTCTCTGCATGCGCCAAACGATGAAATTCGTGACGAAATTGTGCCTATCAACAAAAAGTACAATATCGAAACGTTCCTCGGGGCAGTACGTCGTTACCTGGAGAAATCCAACGCCAACCAGGGTCGTGTGACCATTGAGTATGTCATGTTGGATCACATCAATGACGGTACCGAACACGCGCATCAACTGGCTGAACTGCTGAAAGATACACCGTGTAAGATCAACCTGATCCCATGGAACCCGTTCCCTGGCGCACCGTATGGTCGTAGCTCTAACAGCCGTATCGATCGTTTCTCCAAAGTGTTGATGAGCTATGGTTTCACCACCATCGTGCGTAAAACACGTGGCGATGACATCGATGCAGCCTGCGGTCAATTGGCCGGCGATGTTATCGACCGTACCAAGCGTACTCTGCGCAAGCGTATGCAGGGTGATGCTATCGACATCAAAACCGTTTGATGTCGAGTGCACTACGGTATAATTCATGTACCGTAGTGCAATGTAAGCCAGATGAGGTTCTTTGGTTGTTGTCGTCAGGTCAATAATAACGGTGCGTTTTTGTCGACTTTAAGGCAGTATGTAACGGCGCAACAAGAGTTTAGCCCTCAGGTTTACGCTTTTTTGTCATTGGTAGTCTGACCGTTTTATACTGTCTGACGAAGGTTAACTGACCAGATGTTTCGCGGTGTGGGTGAGCATTGTGACTCGCCGGCGCCAGAACCCAAATTTACGCAGCTGTAGCGAATGAATACTGAAGCCACGCACGACAAAAATGAAGCACTCTCCACCGGCGTTCGTCTGCGCAATGCCCGTGAACAACTCGGATTCAGCCAGCAGGCAGTCGCGGAGCGACTGTGCCTGAAGGTCTCCACGGTACGTGATATTGAAGAAGATAAGGCACCAGCCGATCTTGCTTCAACATTCCTGCGTGGGTACATCCGTTCTTATGCGCGTCTGGTGCATATTCCTGAAGAAGAACTGTTGCCAGGGCTGGAAAAACAGGCGCCAATTCGTCCTGCTAAAGTCGCGCCGATGCAGAGCTTCTCGCTCGGTAAGCGTCGTAAAAAGCGCGATGGCTGGTTAATGACCTTCACCTGGCTGGTGCTGTTTGTCGTTGTCGGACTGACAGGGGCCTGGTGGTGGCAGAACCATAAAGCGCAGCAGGAAGAGATCAGCACCATGGCCGATCAATCTTCCGCTGAACTGAATGCCGGTAAAGACACTGCGCAGAATGTACCGTTAGATACCAGCGCCGCAGCAGGTCAGGAGACAACTCCGGCTGCGGGCGATGGCGTGGTGGCGGACGCAGCGCCAGCGACTGATGCCCCGACAGCCCCGGCACCAGCCACGGATGCGCAACAGAATGCCGTAGTGGCGCCTTCTCAGGCCAACGTCGATACCGCAACCGCCGCGCCAACAGCGCCAGCGAATGCGGCACCGCTGCCGACTGACCAGGCGGGTGTCACTACCCCGGCAACCGATCCTAACGCGCTGGTAATGAATTTTACCGCTGATTGCTGGCTGGAAGTGACCGATGCGACCGGTAAAAAACTGTTCAGCGGTATGCAGCGTAAAGACGGCAATCTCAATCTGACCGGTCAGGCGCCGTACAAACTGAAAATTGGCGCTCCGGCGGCAGTGCAGATTCAGTTCCAGGGGAAACCTGTCGATCTGAGTCGTTTTATCAGAACTAACCAGGTTGCACGTCTGACCGTTAATGCCGAACAATCACCGGCTCAGTAACAGACGGCAATGCGGGAGATTTTTTAATGCATAACCAGGCTCCAATTCAACGTAGAAAATCGACACGCATTTACGTTGGGAATGTGCCGATCGGCGATGGCGCGCCCATCGCCGTACAGTCTATGACCAATACGCGTACCACTGACGTGGAAGCGACGGTTAATCAGATTAAAGCGCTGGAACGCGTAGGCGCAGACATTGTTCGCGTCTCTGTACCGACAATGGATGCCGCAGAAGCGTTCAAGCTGATCAAACAGCAGGTTAATGTGCCGCTGGTTGCCGATATTCACTTCGATTACCGCATTGCGCTGAAAGTCGCGGAATACGGTGTCGATTGCCTGCGTATTAACCCAGGCAATATCGGTAATGAAGAGCGTATCCGCATGGTGGTTGACTGCGCGCGCGATAAAAATATCCCTATCCGCATCGGCGTAAACGCCGGCTCGCTGGAAAAAGATCTGCAAGAAAAATACGGTGAACCGACGCCGCAGGCGCTGCTGGAATCCGCTATGCGTCATGTGGATCATCTGGATCGTCTGAACTTCGAACAATTCAAAGTCAGCGTTAAAGCCTCTGACGTTTTCCTCGCCGTAGAATCCTATCGCCTGCTGGCGAAACAGATCGATCAACCGCTGCACCTGGGGATCACCGAAGCCGGTGGCGCACGTAGCGGGGCGGTGAAATCCGCGATCGGTTTAGGATTGCTGCTATCCGAAGGGATCGGCGATACGCTGCGTGTTTCTCTGGCCGCCGATCCGGTGGAAGAGATCAAAGTGGGCTTCGATATTCTGAAATCGCTGCGCATTCGCGCGCGCGGGATCAACTTTATCGCTTGTCCAACCTGCTCACGTCAGGAATTCGACGTTATCGGTACGGTTAACGCGCTGGAGCAACGTCTGGAAGATATCATTACGCCAATGGATGTTTCGATCATCGGCTGCGTGGTAAACGGTCCTGGCGAAGCGCTGGTTTCTACGCTGGGCGTGACGGGCGGTAACAAGAAAAGCGGCCTGTACGAAGACGGTGTGCGTAAGGACAGACTCGACAACGACGATATGATCACGCAGCTTGAAGCCCGTATTCGCGCCAAAGCGAGTATCCTGGACGAAGCGCGTCGTATCGACGTGCAGCAGCTTGAAAAATAACAACGTGATGGGAAGCGGCGTGCTTCCCGTGTATGATTGAACCCGCATGGCGCCCGCATTGTTCGGGTTAGCGCTGAGGGTTCATTTTTATATTCATAAAGAGAATAAACGTGGCAAAAAACATTCAAGCCATTCGCGGCATGAACGATTATCTGCCTGGCGAAACCGCCATCTGGCAGCGCATTGAAGGCACTCTCAAAAACGTGCTCGGTAGCTACGGTTACAGTGAAATCCGCTTGCCGATTGTAGAGCAGACCCCGTTATTCAAACGCGCGATCGGTGAAGTCACCGACGTGGTTGAAAAAGAGATGTATACCTTTGAGGACAGAAATGGCGACAGCCTGACTCTGCGTCCTGAAGGGACAGCGGGCTGCGTACGCGCCGGCATCGAACATGGTCTCCTGTACAATCAGGAACAGCGTCTGTGGTATATCGGGCCGATGTTCCGCCACGAACGTCCGCAGAAAGGACGCTATCGTCAGTTCCATCAGTTGGGTGTCGAAGTGTTTGGCCTGCAGGGTCCGGACATCGATGCTGAACTGATTATGTTGACCGCTCGCTGGTGGCGCGCGCTGGGTATATCTCAGCATGTCAGCCTGGAGCTGAACTCAATTGGTTCGCTTGAAGCCCGCGCTAACTACCGTGATGCGCTGGTCGCCTACCTGGAACAGCATAAAGAGAAGCTGGACGAAGACTGCAAGCGTCGCATGTACACTAACCCGCTGCGTGTGCTTGACTCCAAAAACCCAGAAGTGCAGGCGCTGCTCAACGATGCACCTGCGCTGGGTGATTATCTTGATGACGACTCTCGCGAGCATTTCGCGGGTCTGTGCAAACTGCTGGAATCCGCAGGGATTGCCTACACCGTCAATCAGCGTCTGGTTCGTGGCCTTGATTACTACAACCGCACCGTATTTGAGTGGGTTACCAGCAGTCTGGGCTCGCAGGGTACCGTGTGTGCCGGTGGTCGTTACGACGGTCTGGTAGAGCAACTTGGCGGTCGCGCAACGCCTGCTGTGGGCTTCGCCATGGGCCTGGAACGACTTGTTTTATTAGTTCAGGCAGTTAATCCGGAATTTATTGCCTCCCCTGTTGTCGATATATACCTGGTTGCTTCAGGCGCAGACACACAGTCGGCGGCAATGCGGCTTGCAGAACGTCTGCGTGATGAAGTTCCTGGCGTGAAACTGATGACCAACCACGGCGGCGGCAACTTTAAGAAACAGTTTGCCCGTGCCGATAAGTGGGGCGCCCGCGTTGCACTGGTACTGGGTGAGTCCGAAGTGGCTGACGGTACCGTTGTAGTGAAGGATTTGCGCTCTGGTGAGCAAACGGCAGTAGCGCAGGATGGCGTTGCCGCGCATTTGCGCACTCTACTGGGCTAAGGAGAAGGACAGCGTGGAAATTTACGAGAACGAACACGACCAGGTTGATGCGGTAAAACGCTTCTTTGCCGAAAACGGCAAAGCGCTGGCGGTTGGGATAATTTTAGGGGTTGGCGCGCTGGTTGGCTGGCGTTACTGGACCAGCCATCAGACGGAGTCCGCACGCTCTGCTTCTCTGGCATACCAAAATACGGTGACCGCGGTTAGTGCGGGTAAAGCGGATAGCATTCCTGCGGCTGAGAAATTTGCCGCAGAGAATAAAAATACCTACGGCGCATTAGCTTCACTGGAACTTGCGCAGCAGTTTGTTGATCAAAATGAACTTGAGAAAGCCGCCAGCCAGCTGCAACAAGGCCTGGCTGCAACCAGCGATGATAATCTCAAAGCGGTGATTAACCTGCGTCTGGCTCGTGTTCAGGTTCAGCTTAAACAGGCTGATACCGCGCTGAAAACACTCGACACCATTAAAGGTGAAGGGTGGACGGCCATTGTTGCCGATCTGCGCGGTGAAGCGTTGCTGAGCAAGGGCGACAAACAAGGTGCGCGTAGCGCATGGGAAGCGGGTGTGAAAAGCGATGCCTCTCCTGCTCTGAGCGAAATGATGCAGATGAAAATCAATAATTTGTCCATCTGAGAGGGACCCGATGCAATTGCGTAAATTACTTCTGCCAGGGCTGCTTTCCGTTACCCTATTGAGCGGCTGTTCACTGTTTAGTGGCGAAGAAGATGTCGTTAAGATGTCCCCATTACCGGTGGTTGAAAACCAGTTTACTCCGTCTACGGACTGGAGCACTTCCGTGGGCAATGGTATTGGTGATTTCTATTCCAATCTTCATCCTGCGCTGGCGGATAACGTTGTCTATGCAGCCGATCGCGCAGGTGTCGTGAAAGCGTTGAACGCAGACGACGGCAAAGAAGTGTGGTCTGTTAATCTGGGTGAGAAAGACGGTTGGTTCTCCCGTGCATCTGCACAGCTTTCTGGCGGCGTAACCGTGTCCGGTGGTCATGTTTACATTGGCAGTGAAAAAGCGCAGGTTTATGCGTTGAATACCAGCGATGGTACCACCGCATGGCAGACGAAAGTTGCCGGTGAAGCGCTGTCTCGTCCGGTTGTGAGCGATGGCGTGGTATTAATCCACACCAGTAACGGTCAATTGCAGGCGTTGAACGAAGCTGACGGCGCCATCAAGTGGACCGTTAACCTCGATATGCCATCCCTGTCTCTGCGTGGCGAATCTGCCCCTGCGACGGCCTTTGGCGCAGCTATTGTTGGCGGTGATAACGGTCGCGTAAGCGCCGTGCTGATGCAGCAGGGTCAGATGATTTGGCAGCAACGTATTTCTCAGGCGACAGGCCCAACGGAAATCGATCGTCTGAGTGACGTTGATACCACGCCGGTTATCGTCAATGGCGTTGTTTACGCGCTGGCTTATAATGGTAACCTGACCGCGCTGGATCTGCGCAGTGGCCAGATTATGTGGAAACGTGAACTGGGCTCGGTGAATGATTTCATCGTCGACGGAAACCGTATCTACCTGGTCGATCAAAACGACCGCATCCTGGCGCTGACTACCGACGGCGGCGTGACGCTGTGGACGCAAAGCGATCTGCTGCACCGTCTGCTGACGTCTCCAGTATTGTATAACGGCAATTTAGTTGTGGGCGATAGCGAAGGCTACCTGCACTGGATTAACGTTGAAGATGGTCGCTTTGTTGCCCAGCAGAAAGTCGACAGCTCCGGTTTCCTGACTGAGCCAGTCTCTGCTGATGGTAAACTGCTGATCCAGGCGAAAGACGGTACGCTGTACTCCATTACGCGTTAATCGTCCTGGCCGCTCGCTTTGAAAAACGGCTCCTGGTGCAGGGGCCGTTTTACTGTTTTTAACAACGGCGCAAAAATGTGCGCGTTGTCTGATGATTTTTTAAATGAGGCTTTAAACATGGTACCTGTGGTCGCGCTTGTCGGGCGCCCTAACGTTGGCAAATCCACGTTATTTAACCGTCTAACTCGCACCCGAGATGCGCTGGTTGCGGATTTCCCGGGTCTGACTCGTGACCGTAAGTACGGTCGTGCGGAAATTGAAGGCCGCGAGTTTATCTGCATTGATACCGGCGGTATTGATGGCACCGAAGACGGTGTTGAAACCCGCATGGCTGAACAGTCTCTGTTGGCTATCGAAGAAGCGGACGTTGTGCTGTTTATGGTGGATGCGCGTGCTGGCCTGATGCCAGCGGATGAAGCCATTGCTAAACATCTGCGTTCACGCCAGAAACCGACGTTCCTGGTGGCCAACAAAACTGACGGACTGGATCCCGATCAGGCGGTTGTTGATTTCTACTCGCTGGGTCTGGGTGAAATTTATCCGATTGCTGCCTCCCATGGTCGTGGCGTTCTCAGCCTGCTGGAGCATGTTCTGCTGCCGTGGATGGATGACGTTGCACCGCAGGAAGAAGTCGATGAAGATGCGGAATATTGGGCGCAGCTGGAAGCCAAAGAAAACGGTGAAGAAGAGCCTGAAGACGACTTCAACCCGCAGGATCTGCCGATCAAACTGGCGATTGTCGGTCGTCCGAACGTAGGTAAGTCCACACTGACTAACCGTATTCTGGGCGAAGACCGCGTGGTGGTTTACGACATGCCTGGGACCACGCGTGACAGCATTTATATTCCAATGCAACGCGACGAACGTGAATATGTGCTGATCGACACCGCGGGCGTGCGTAAGCGCGGGAAAATTACCGAAGCGGTAGAAAAATTCTCAGTTATCAAAACGCTGCAGGCGATTGAAGATGCCAACGTGGTCATGCTGGTGATTGATGCGCGGGAAGGTATTTCCGATCAGGACCTGTCGCTGTTGGGCTTTATCCTCAATAGTGGGCGCTCACTTGTTATTGTCGTCAACAAATGGGACGGCCTGACGCAGGAAGTGAAAGAGCAGGTCAAGGAAACGCTGGACTTCCGTCTGGGCTTTATTGATTTTGCGCGCGTACACTTTATCTCTGCACTGCACGGTAGCGGTGTCGGTAATCTGTTTGAATCGGTCCGCGAAGCGTACGACAGCTCCACCCGTCGCGTTAGTACCGCGATGTTGACGCGTATCATGACCATGGCGGTAGAAGATCATCAGCCGCCGCTGGTACGTGGTCGTCGCGTGAAGCTGAAATATGCCCATGCCGGCGGTTATAACCCGCCGATTGTGGTGATTCATGGTAATCAGGTGAAAGATCTGCCGGATTCATATAAGCGCTATCTGATGAACTACTTCCGCAAAACTCTGGACGTGATGGGGACACCGATCCGCATTCAGTTCAAAGAAGGGGAAAACCCGTTTGCGAATAAGCGCAATACGCTGACGCCGACCCAGATGCGTAAACGTAAGCGTTTGATTAAGCACATTAAAAAAAGCAAATAATCGTTGCTGATGTTGATAAAAACCCGCGCTTGTCGCGGGTTTTTTTTCGGTATTCCATCGCCAGCTTCAGCCCGTGCGATGTCAATCACTATTCGTTTTTTACCAAGTTTAAATCTAAGAAAGTAGACATTTGTCGAGTTTTCATCTTAAAGTCCGGGGGCTGGTACTAGACAAAACTAGCCTTAAGTTATCAAATGGTTAAATAACTTTTCTCCGCATGTAAAAAATCGGTCAGATACGTAACTGGCTGGCGTACATCGCGGTGTTTACACGCACGACGACATAACTTTCGGGAGAATTATGCAATCCTCTGTTAATCAAAAAGAAAGCCGAACTTTCTTCGGTCATCCTTATCCGCTCGGCTCGCTGTTCTTCACAGAGATGTGGGAGCGTTTCTCGTTTTATGGCATTCGCCCATTACTGATCCTGTTTATGGCGGCTACCGTCTATGACGGCGGCATGGGGCTGGCCCGTGAAAACGCCTCGGCGATTGTGGGTATCTTTGCCGGTACGATGTATCTCGCTGCGCTGCCGGGTGGTTGGCTGGCGGATAACTGGCTCGGCCAACAGAAAGCGGTATGGTACGGCTCCATCCTGATTGCGCTTGGTCATCTGTCGATTGCGCTTTCGGCCATTATGGGTAACAACCTGTTCTTTATCGGCCTGATGTTTATCGTGCTCGGTTCCGGTCTGTTTAAGACCTGTATTTCGGTCATGGTTGGCACATTGTATAAAAAAGGCGATGCGCGTCGTGACGGCGGTTTCTCGCTGTTTTACATGGGCATCAATATGGGATCATTCATCGCCCCCTTGATCTCCGGTTGGTTGATTAAAACCCATGGCTGGCATTGGGGCTTTGGTATCGGTGGTATCGGCATGCTGGTGGCGTTAATCATCTTCCGTGTGTTTGCCGTTCCGTCGATGAAACGCTACGACAGCGAAGTGGGACTGGACTCGACCTGGAACAGCCCGGTAGTGAAGCGTAACGGTGTGGGCGCATGGCTACTCGCGCTGGCTGTCGGTGTGGCGGTTATCGTTACGCTGATTGCGCAGGGCGTGATTGTGATTAATCCGGTCGCGGTTGCCAGCATACTGGTGTACGTGATTGCCGCCTCTGTTGCGCTCTACTTTATCTATCTGTTCATCTTTGCCGGCCTGAATCGTAAAGAGCGTGCCAGACTGCTGGTTTGCTTTATCCTGCTGGTTTCCGCCGCATTCTTCTGGTCGGCGTTTGAGCAAAAGCCAACCTCGTTCAACCTGTTCGCCAACGACTACACTAACCGTATGATCGGTGATTTTGAAATTCCGGCAGTCTGGTTCCAGTCGATAAACGCCCTGTTTATCATCCTGCTGGCGCCGGTATTCAGCTGGGCGTGGCCGAAGCTGGCGAGCATGAACATTCGCCCGAGCAGTATCACCAAGTTCGTTATCGGCATTTTGTGTGCGGCGGCAGGCTTTGGCTTGATGATGCTGGCGGCGCAAAACGTTCTCAGCAACGGTGGGGCGGGCGTTTCTCCATTCTGGCTGGTGGGCAGTATCCTGATGCTGACGCTCGGCGAGTTGTGTCTGAGCCCGATCGGTCTGGCGACCATGACGCTGCTGGCACCGGAAAGAATGCGTGGGCAGATGATGGGTCTGTGGTTCTGCGCCAGTGCGCTGGGTAACCTGGCCGCAGGTCTGATTGGTGGTCATGTGAAGGCTGACCAACTGGATATGCTGCCGGATCTCTTCGCTCGCTGCTCGATTGCGCTGCTGATCTGCGCCGCGGTCCTGATCGTCCTCATTGTGCCGATTCGTCGCATGCTGGAGAATACGCAAACTAAACCGGCAACCAGCGCCTGATAACACCTCGATTGTGCCGGGGCAGAGGCTATGCCCCGGTCATTCAATTGATGAGGTATGACGTTTTGTTGGGCCTGGGCGACATTCAGCGTAGCGTGTTAAACTCAACACAAGAATGGAGCCCTGTACTGGAGTTGTTATGTCTATCATTTGCCCGGATTGCCACGCTGAACTGGAACCACAAAACGGTGCGGCGCACTGTGAGAGTTGTCAAAAAGATCTTCAACTGGAAGCACGTTGCCCAGAGTGCCATCAACCACTCGAAGTACTAAAGGCCTGTGGCGCGATAGATTATTTCTGTCAGCATGGCCATGGGCTTATTTCGAAAAAACGCGTGGAGTATGTGCCGGTTTAAACCGGCTTTTTCTTCCGCGTTTTTTTCGCCGCCGTTACGCCCCTAACTTCGCTTTCCACCCAGCCATCTGCTAGTCGGGTGGTGATGACATCGCCTGCGCTGACCTGTTTGATCTGTTTCAGTACGCCGCCGCCAGTGGTGGTAGAAACGCTATAGCCGCGCGCCAGGGTCGCCAGCGGACTGACCGCTTCGAGATGAGTAACCGCATTACCAAAACGTTCGCGCTGTTCGCTGAGGCGCGCGCGAATGGTTTCGGCCAGGCGATATTCCAGTTGCTGGATACGGGTTTGTGCGCGATAAATGCGTGGCTGCGGGTTTTGCTGATTGAGACGTTGCAGCATGCGTTGCTGACGCTGATTTGCCTGTTTAATCTTATTTTCAAGCGCAAATCCCATCCGCTGGCGCAACCGCTCCAGCGACGTTTGCTGACGGGCCAGACGCAGCTGCGGATGCTGCTGCTGCAGGCGATGGAACATCTGAGTAAAACGACGGCTACGGTTGGCGAGGTAGTAGTCCATCGCCATGCCCAAACGCTGCTGGGCGGACTGAATCTGGCGCAACAACTCCTGCTGGTTGCGGCTGACAATTTCTGCCGCTGCCGAAGGCGTCGGCGCACGCAGGTCGCCGACAAAATCAGCGATAGTGACGTCGGTTTCGTGGCCGACGGCGCTAACCACCGGAATGCGGCTGGCAAAGATTGCCCGCGCCACGCGTTCGTCGTTAAAACTCCATAAATCTTCCAGCGAGCCGCCGCCGCGCCCGACAATTAACACGTCGCACTCTCCGCGGGCGTTGGCCAGTTCAATCGCGCGCACGATCTGCCCAGGCGCGTCGTCGCCCTGTACCGCGGTAGGGTAGATAACTACCGGCAGCGACGGATCGCGGCGTTTTAGAACGTGGAGAATATCGTGCAGTGCCGCACCGGTTTTCGAGGTAATCACCCCGACACAGTGGGCCGGGGAGGGCAGAGGCTGCTTATATTGCTGATCGAACAATCCTTCCGCCTGCAGTTTGGCTTTCAACTGCTCATATTTTTGCTGCAATAGCCCTTCGCCCGCAGGCTGCATACTCTCGACGATAATCTGGTAGTCGCCGCGTGGCTCATACAGCGTGATGTTGGCGTGCACCAGCACCTGTTGCCCGTGCTGCGGGCGGAATGTTACCCGACGGTTGCTGTTGCGAAACATCGCGCAGCGTACCTGGGCGGTGTCATCTTTGAGCGTGAAATACCAGTGACCGGAGGACGGCTGAGTGAAATTCGAGATTTCACCGCTGATCCACACTTGTCCCATCTCCTGCTCAAGCAGCAAACGAACCGTCTGGTTCAGGCGGCTTACGGTAAAAATTGAGGTGGTCTGAGAGGATAACATGTGAGCGGGATCAAATTCTAAATCAGCAGGTTATTCAGTCGAAAGTAACATGCTCACAGAGGAGCGCAAGGTTTTTTTGCAAAAAAGTGTGGATGCAATCGGTTACGCTCTGTATAATGCCGCGGCAATATTTAATAACCTCCCAGGTGAGATATTGCCCATGCTACGTATCGCAAAAGAAGCCCTGACGTTTGACGACGTCCTCCTCGTTCCCGCTCATTCTACCGTTCTGCCGAATACTGCTGACCTCAGCACCCAGTTGACGAAAACCATTCGCCTGAACATTCCTATGCTCTCCGCAGCAATGGATACCGTGACGGAAGCGCGCCTGGCAATTGCCCTGGCACAGGAAGGCGGCATCGGTTTTATCCACAAGAACATGTCTATCGAGCGCCAGGCTGAAGAAGTTCGCCGCGTGAAAAAACACGAATCTGGCGTGGTAACTGACCCACAGACCGTACTGCCAACCACTACCCTGCGTGAAGTGAAAGAACTGACTGAACGTAACGGTTTTGCGGGCTACCCGGTAGTGACTGAAGACAACGAACTGGTTGGCATCGTCACTGGCCGTGACGTGCGCTTTGTGACTGACCTGAACCAGCCGGTTAGCGTATACATGACGCCAAAAGAGCGTCTGGTGACCGTGCGTGAAGGTGAAGCACGTGATGTCGTGCTGGCCAAAATGCACGAAAAGCGTGTAGAGAAAGCGCTGGTTGTTGATGACAGCTTCCATCTGCTCGGCATGATCACCGTTAAAGATTTCCAGAAAGCGGAACGTAAACCGAACTCATGTAAAGACGAGCATGGTCGTCTGCGCGTCGGTGCAGCTGTAGGCGCTGGTGCTGGTAACGAAGAACGTGTTGACGCGCTGGTTGCTGCGGGCGTTGACGTGCTGTTGATCGACTCCTCTCACGGTCACTCTGAAGGCGTGCTGCAACGTATCCGTGAAACCCGTGCTAAATATCCTGACCTGCAAATCATCGGCGGTAACGTCGCCACTGGCGCTGGCGCTCGCGCACTGGCGGAAGCCGGTTGCAGCGCGGTGAAAGTCGGTATCGGCCCTGGCTCCATCTGTACGACTCGTATCGTTACTGGCGTGGGCGTTCCGCAGATCACTGCCGTTTCTGACGCGGTTGAAGCGCTGGAAGGTACCGGTATTCCGGTTATCGCTGACGGCGGTATCCGTTTCTCCGGCGACATCGCCAAAGCGATTGCCGCTGGCGCCGCTGCCGTCATGGTTGGCTCGATGCTGGCCGGTACCGAAGAATCCCCGGGCGAAATCGAACTGTACCAGGGCCGCTCTTACAAATCTTACCGCGGTATGGGCTCTCTGGGTGCGATGTCCAAAGGTTCTTCCGACCGTTACTTCCAGAGCGACAACGCCGCTGACAAACTGGTGCCGGAAGGTATCGAAGGTCGCGTAGCGTATAAAGGCCGCCTGAAAGAGATCATTCACCAGCAGATGGGCGGCCTGCGCTCCTGTATGGGTCTGACCGGTTGTGGTACCATCGACCTGCTGCGTACGAAGGCTGAATTCGTGCGTATCAGCGGTGCGGGTATCCAGGAAAGCCACGTTCACGACGTGACCATTACCAAAGAGTCCCCGAACTACCGCTTGGGCTCCTGATAAGTTTCCGCGCCCGGTTTTAAACCGGGCGTTTTGTTATTGTTTCACTTGCCTCGGAATTATCGTCAAATGACAGACAATATTCATAAACATCGCATTCTCATCCTCGATTTCGGATCGCAGTACACCCAACTGGTTGCACGTCGCGTACGTGAACTGGGCGTCTACTGTGAACTGTGGGCATGGGATGTTACTGAAGCACAAATCCGTGAGTTCAACCCGAGCGGCATCATCCTCTCCGGTGGCCCGGAAAGCACCACCGAAGCAAACAGCCCGCGCGCGCCTGAGTACGTCTTCAACGCCGGTGTGCCGGTCTTCGGCGTCTGCTACGGTATGCAGACCATGGCAATGCAGCTGGGTGGCCACGTTGAAGGTTCTAACGAGCGTGAATTCGGCTACGCCCAGGTTGAAGTGCAGACCGACAGCGCACTGATTCGCGGTATCGAAGATTCTCTGACCGCCGACGGCAAACCGCTGCTGGACGTATGGATGAGCCACGGCGACAAAGTGACCGCGATCCCGGAAGGCTTCGTTACCGTTGCCAGCACCGAGACCTGCCCGTTCGCCATTATGGCGCACGAAGAAAAACGCTTCTACGGCGTGCAGTTCCACCCGGAAGTGACCCACACCCGTCAGGGCATGCGCATGCTGGAGCGCTTCGTACGCGATATTTGCCAGTGTGAAGCCCTGTGGACTCCGGCGAAAATCATCGACGATGCCGTTGTCCGTATTCGCGAGCAGGTTGGCGACGACAAAGTGATCCTCGGCCTTTCCGGCGGCGTGGATTCTTCCGTCACCGCGATGCTGCTGCACCGCGCAATCGGTAAAAACCTGACCTGCGTGTTCGTGGACAACGGTCTGCTGCGTTTGAACGAAGCCCAGCAGGTGATGGACATGTTCGGCGACCACTTTGGTCTGAACATTGTTCACGTGGAAGGCGAGCAGCGCTTCCTGGAAGCGCTGAAAGGCGAGAACGATCCGGAAGCCAAACGTAAGATCATCGGCCGTGTGTTCGTTGAAGTGTTCGACGAAGAAGCGCTGAAGCTGGAAGATGTGAAGTGGCTGGCGCAGGGGACTATCTATCCTGACGTAATCGAATCTGCCGCTTCCGCGACCGGTAAAGCACATGTCATCAAATCTCACCACAACGTGGGCGGCCTGCCGAAAGAGATGAAGATGGGGCTGGTTGAGCCGCTGCGTGAGCTGTTCAAAGACGAAGTGCGCAAAATCGGTCTGGAATTGGGCCTGCCGTACGACATGCTCTACCGTCACCCGTTCCCGGGCCCGGGTCTCGGTGTTCGTGTGCTGGGTGAAGTGAAGAAAGAGTACTGCGACCTGCTGCGTCGTGCGGACGCTATCTTCATTGAAGAGCTGCACAAAGCTGACCTGTACAACAAAGTGAGCCAGGCGTTTACCGTGTTCCTGCCGGTACGTTCCGTTGGCGTGATGGGCGATGGCCGTAAATATGACTGGGTTGTCTCTCTGCGCGCGGTCGAAACCATCGACTTTATGACCGCACACTGGGCGCATCTGCCGTATGACTTCTTAGGCCGCGTCTCTAACCGTATCATCAACGAAGTGAACGGCATTTCCCGCGTGGTGTATGACATCAGCGGTAAGCCACCGGCTACCATTGAGTGGGAATAATATCCCTCTCTGTAAGCGGTTTCTGAATTCGTAATATCAAAAAACCCTCTGTTTATAGAGGGTTTTTTATTGCTCTCATTTCAGAAGGAAATTCTGATGGATGATGTTCTAATCAACCAGTTGAAGCTGAGGTTGAGAGTGGGATGCCACGTTCTCCACGCGAATATCCATCTGCGGATACGGCAGGTCAATATGATTAGCATCCAGGGCCTCTTTAATGTTTTCCAGCAAATCGTAATAGGTGTTCCAGTACTCAATATTAGGCACCCACACGCGGACGTAAAAATTGAGCGCAGAGGCACCTAACTCACCCAGACGAACGGTTACCCCTCGTTGCTTATCGATGCGACTGTCCTGCTCGATGATATGGTTAATCACGCGCTTAACATCTGCGATCCGACTCTGATAACCCACGCCAATCACAAGATCGATACGACGAAAAGGGTGGCGGGAATAGTTAATAATATTATCTGCGATGATCTTGCCGTTTGGGATCACCACTTCTTTGCTGTCAGCGGTGAGTAGGGTGGTAGAGAAAATGTGCACCTTTTCAACTGTCCCGGTGACTGCGCCAATCTGCACGATTTCTCCGGCGCGGAAAGGTCGCAGGGAAACCAACAGTACACCAGCGGCGAAGTTGGAGAGCGATCCTTGTAGCGCGAGACCAATAGCCAGTCCGGCGGCGCCAATGACGGCAATAATGGAGGATGTTTCAATACCGACTCTCCCCAACGCAGCGACCACGAAAAAGGAGATCGTGATGTAACGTACCAGGGCGGTGAAGAACTGAATGATGGTCCGGTCAACTTTACGTTTTAACAGCAACTTTTCCAGTCCACGGGAGAGTAGTCGAGAGATAAGTTTACCGATAAAAAGTAAAATCACGGCAGCAACGATATTCCAGCCGAATTGCATAACGGCATCGCTGTGCCCGGCGATCCACTCAATTCCGTTTCTTATTTTCGGGAATAATGAAAAACCATTCATAGTATTGCTCTGTAGTATTTAAAAATGTTAACAGTTCAAATAAGATCTTAATTTCATACGAAATATTAATGTTATCGCCAGTGATATTTCCTGGTGATATTAATTAAAGACTATTTGAACTGACTTTATCTTTTTTATGTCCAGTAAACGGGAGCGTAAGAAATTAGCGCGAATGGTGCGGTGAAGCCGGATTAAAAGATTGTGTATTTGTGCGAAAAGCAGGGGATGATTATCTGTATTTTCAATGTGTGTCGAGGGCAAGATGATGAGTAGTGCCGTCACTCAAATCCCTTACCGGATGGTTAATTGTCAGGCGATTAGCCATCCGGTAAGGAATCTTAATGCTGGGGGATTACAGGCAAGCGCGATCAACGTACGTCGGTTTGCGTTGGCGATGTCTGTTGCGGCTGGGTTAACTGCTGAGATTCTTTTTTGTCCTGGTGGTGATGCCACGCACCAATGGCGGAGTAGACGAAGCGTCCGAAGAAGAAGAGAAAGCTGATAAGCAGTACGATCCGGATCATGCGACTGTTAAATCGGTGTCGTTTGCGTAGGCTGGTAACCTGGCTCACAAAAGGTTCCTTGTTGTGTACCCGACGAGGGGCGATACTTACATTAAGGCATACTGTGAGGGAATGGTCAATTCTTCGTTATGTAAAATTGCTTCAGTTGTTTTATCCTCTTATGTTATAAAAATTAATATTATTATTTACATGAATAATGAATTAACGATAAAAAACAATGAAAAGAGTAATAATTGATTAATGAGGGGTGTTTTTTTTGATATGTATCAAACGCCACCCTTTGCTAATAACTAAAATTGATGAGACCTTATGATGTATTTTACTTTATCGTTTTAAAGTCAGGTGGGATGCCTGTCTGAATACCCCCTACAGGATGTGTGGGATTCTACTGAGCATCTATGAAACTCAATAAAAAATATATTGGTATTAGAGATAGATGGTGGGCGTTACCTCTCATCTTACCTTCTTTACTGTTGCCTATATTGAGCACCGCCAACACCTATGCCCATATTAGTACAGGGACCGTAGTACTTTTCTATCTGCCATTGGCGCTGATGATTAGTCTGATGCTTTTTTTTGGCTGGGCGGCATTGCCAGGAATTATCATTTCCATTATCTGGTATAAATATCCGCAGGTTGGCCTATTTGAAACACTCTCAATAATTTCGCACTTTATAGTTACGCTAGTGCTTAGCTGGGGCGGGTATAAGGTATTTACTCCCCGACGCAATAATGTTTCGCACGGTGATTCTCACTTGATGTTTCAGCGAATGTTCTGGCAGGTGTTCTGCCCGGCAACGCTGTTTCTGATTCTTTTTCAGTTTGCCGCCTTTGTGGGCGTCTATGAGAGCAAATCAGGCATGTTGGGCGTAATGCCCTTCAATACTGGTACGTTGATCAATTATCAGGCCATGCTGGCGGGGAATCTTGTTGGGGTTCCACTGTGCTATCTTATTATTCGAACGATACGTAATCCTTTGCACCTTAGAGGCTATTTTTCTCAGTTAAAGCAGCAGTTTGATAGCAAAGTCACCAAGACAGAGCTTGCAGTCTGGTCGATTATATTAATGGCACTGATGTCTATGTTATGCATGCCGTTAAATGAACAAAGCTCAATATTTAGCACGAATTACACCTTATCGCTGTTACTGCCCGTTATGCTTTGGGGCGCAATGCGTTACGGGTACAGGTTTATTTCGTTGGTATGGTCAGTCGTACTTATTACTGCAATTCATTACTATCAGCGCTATATGCCCTGGTATTCGGGTTATGACACCCAACTTGCCATTACCTCATCGAGCTATCTGGTTTTCTCCTTTATAGTGAATTTCATTGCTGTACTGGCAACGCGACAGCGGTTCGTTACCCGACGGAACCATCGTCTGGCATACTTTGATCCGATGGTACATATTCCTAACTTGCGCGCGTTGAATCGGGATTTGAAAAAAGCGCCCTGGTCAGTGCTTTGTTTTTTGCGGGTTCCCGGCATGGAACTGCTGGTGAAAAATTACGGCATTATGCTGCGTATCCAGTACAAGCAAAAACTCGCTCAGTGGATAACACCTCTGTTAGAACTGGATGAGCATGTCTATCAATTATCGGGCAATGATCTCGTTTTACGTTTTAACACAGAGGCTCATCAGGAACGTATTGAAGCACTGGACAGGCATATTAAGCAATTCCGCTTTATCTGGGATGGCATGCCTTTACAGCCGCAGGTAGGCATCAGCTTTTGCTATGTTCGTGCTCCGGTTAACCACATTTATTTGTTGCTCGGTGAGTTAAGCACCATTGCTGAGATCTCCCTGGCGACCAATTCTCCAGAAAATATGCAGCGGCGCGGCGTGATGCACTTACAACGTGACCTGAAAGATAAGGTTGCGATGATGAACCGTCTGCAGCAGGCGCTGGAGCACAATCGTTTTTTCCTGATGGCGCAGCCGATCGCTGGTGTACGTGGTGATGTCTATCACGAAATTCTGCTGCGACTTCATGGGGATGACGGTGAAATTATCGCCCCGGATAATTTCTTGCCAGTAGCGCACGAGTTTGGCTTGTCATCCAGCATCGACATGTGGGTGATCGAAAATACGCTGAAATTTATGGCGCAGAATCGGGAACAAATGCCTGCCCGTCGGTTTGCTATTAACTTATCACCTACATCGGTATGCCGCGCCCGGCTTCCGCATGACATCAATCAGTTACTGATGAAATACAAAGTTGAAGCCTGGCAACTCATCTTTGAGGTGACGGAAAGCAATGCCTTAACCAATGCGGACCAGGCGCAGGCAACGTTGCTACAGCTGCAGGCTTTGGGTTGTCAGATTGCGATTGATGATTTTGGGACCGGATATGCCAGCTATGCGCGACTGAAAAATGTGAATGCCGATATCCTGAAAATTGACGGCAGTTTTATTCGTAATATCGTTTCGAACAGCCTCGATTACCAAATCGTGGCCTCCATTTGTCATCTGGCGCGGATGAAAAGAATGCTGGTGGTTGCGGAGTACGTCGAAAGCGAAGAAATACGCAGTGCAGTGGTTTCGCTGGGGATTGATTACTTGCAGGGGTATTTGGTTGGCAAACCGCAGCCGCTTCATGAAACTCTGGAGGAGCAGGTGCCAGACGAGCCGGCACCTGTTGAAAGCTTATGCGGCGAGATCGGGTGAGCTTTCTTCTTCAATTTTGAGACGCCAACCGGTTACTGCGTCCCAGTATTGCTGCTCTTTTTCCAGATCGAGCAGGACCAGCGCATTTTGGCTGAACCAGTCATGCGGGAAGCGTAAGGTCCAGTGGTTGTCTTCGGTTAACAGGGTCAGAGTCGGCGGCGTAGTTGTCGCCTGACGCTGATTATTCAGCAATACCCCCAGACGCAACAGCTGGATTAACGGCAGAAACTGTTTTTTCTTAAACAGCGTAAAGCGGGGTAAATCATCAAGTTTCACCGCTTTACGATGGTAACGAACTAGTGTTGCCATCATCAGCTGTTGTTCCTGATTAAATCCAGGTAAATCGCTATTTTGTAGAATGTAAGCAGAATGGCGATGCAGACCGCTGTGGTTGATGTTCAGCCCAACCTCATGCAGCATCGCAGCCCAGCGCAGTAATGCTTCCAACTGCGGATTGGCCAGTTTTGGTTGCTGGTTATGCCACTGGTCATACATCTGCATGGTGGTTTCCAGCACACGGCGGGCTTGCTCACTGTCGATGTTGTACTGATTCGCCAGGCTGCTGGCGGTGCGGCTGCGTACATCCTGATGGCGAAAACGGCCTTCCATCTCATACAGCACGCCTTCACGTAGCGCGCCATCGGACAGTCGAAGTTCGCGAATAGCCAGCGCATCAAAAACGCCACACAAAATAGCTAGCCCAGGTACAAACACCGCTTTTCGTTCTTCTGACAGTCCCGGCAAACTGAGCGCATCGAATGACGTGTGCTTCAGCACTTCAGCGGTCAGTTTTTCCAGACGTTCGGGGGTGATAAAACCATCTTTTTCACCCATCTCCAGCAGCACCTCGTGTGCCGCTTTAATGGTCCCCGACGCGCCCAGCGCAACGTTCCAGCCCTGAATGCGAAACTGCCAGGTTAGCGTTTCAAGTTTCTGCGCTGCCGCCATGCGGGCGCGCTGGAAGTTTTCCCGACTAATGGCACCACCCGGGAAATACATCTGAGCAAAACTAACGCAGCCCATACGGCGGCTTTCAACCAGTTTGGGTTCGAAATCTTCGCCGATCACCAGTTCCGTTGAGCCGCCGCCGATATCGATAACCAGCTTGCGGCCTTTTTCCGGCTGGGTGTGTTCAACGCCCATAAAAATCAGTCGGGCTTCTTCGTTACCGGAAATAATCTCAATCGGGTAGGGGATGACTTTTTCTGCGCGCTTGAGAAAATCGGTCGCATTCAGCGCCTGACGTAGAGTATGGGTTCCCACGATACATACGCTCGATGGGGGAAAGCCTTGCAGTCGTTCGGCGAAAAGTGACAAACAGCTTAATCCGCGCTCCATTGCTTCTTCGCTCAGCTTGTTGTCTGCGCCGAGCCCATCCGCCAGATGTACGCGTTGTTTCAGTCGTCCGATAATTTGCATTGCACCATCAACCACGCGGGCAATGACCATATGAAAACTGTTTGAACCCAGGTCGACCGCAGCAAATTCCTGCGGTCGCGGTGACTTGTCGTGTATTGGCATATCGTTAGTCAGGTTGCTCGAGTGATTTGATGTAGTCGTAAATCGCCAATTGTGACTGAACCTTACGGCGGTTTCCACGTGGCACGTAGCGATTACTCAGTTCTTTATCGATGAAGCGAGCCTTCACCGTATCGCTAAACAGGATATCAATGATATCCAGCACGCGTTGCTTGAGGCGCGGGTCAAGTAGCGGGGTAGCGACTTCGATACGATAGTCGATATTTCTTGTCATCCAGTCAGCCGAGGAGAGATACACCTGCTTATCGCCGCCGTTCTCAAAAATATAGACCCGGTCATGTTCGAGGTAGCGGTCAACAATGCTGATAACGCGAATATTGTCGCTGATGCCTTCCAGGTTCGGGATCAGAGAACACATACCGCGAATCAATAAATTGACCGGCACGCCCGAGCCTGAGGCCGCATAGAGACGATCCACCAGACCTTTATCGACCAGGTTATTCAGTTTTAACGTAATACCTGAAGGTAACCCTTGCTGTGCGTTGGCGATCTCTTTGTCGATCATGGCGTACAGCAGGCGACGTGAGTTCTGCGGAGAAACCAGCAGATAATCAAACGTGACCGGACGATATGGGTTTTCAATGAAGTTGAATACCCGACGAACTTCGTTGGTAATGCGCGAATCGGCAGTAAGCAATGAGTAGTCGGTATACAGTCGCGCCGTTTTTTCGTTGAAGTTCCCGGTCCCGATATGCGCATAGCGCACGACTTCATCGCCTTCTTTACGTGAGATAAGGAACAGCTTGGCGTGAATTTTCAGACCGGGAGCGGAGAAGATGACGTGCACGCCCGCTTCGGTAAGACGTTTGGCCCAATGAATGTTGGCTTCTTCATCGAAGCGTGCCTGCAGTTCCACGACGACAGTGACTTTCTTACTGTTATGCGCGGCATGGATCATCGCGTCGATGATGCGCGAGTCTTTTGCCACACGGTAGATGTTGATTTTTATCGCCAGCACGCTTGGGTCGAAAGAGGCCTGACGCAGCAGTTCCAGCACATGCTCAAAGGTATGATACGGATAATAAAGCAGTACATCACGCTCGCGGATTGCATCAAATCCGTTACGGAATTTCTCGTTATCGAACCAGATATGACGCAGACGGGGCAGCGGTTTATTCACCAGGTTAGCTTTGCCAACGTTGGGGAAGTTAATAAAGTCTTTGAAGTTATGGTAACGCCCGCCAGGAACGATGGAGTCGTAGCGAGAAATGGTCAGTTTTTCACGCAGCACCTCGACCAGCGCATTAGGCATATCTCGCTGATAAACAAAGCGCACAGGTTCGGCGGTCAGACGCTGTTTCAGGCTGGATGACATCAGCTCCATCAGGCTGGATTCCATCTCGTGCACTAAATCGTATTCGGCGTCGCGGGTCATTTTCATCGAATAGGCGTTCAGCGCATCGTAATCAAAGAACCCTTTGAAAATATCGTCAAGGCAATAACGTAAAATGTTGTCCAACAGGATCATCGGTTTACGACGGCGCGGGGTCTCCGGCGGCAAATTCACAAAACGGGGAACCTTGTCAGAAGGGATTTCCAGTAGCGCGTAGCGGATCGTATCACCACGGATAATCTCCACCGCCAGATAGGTATAGTCATCTTTCAGAAACTGGACTAAATCCGTCTCGCGGTTAATCAGGATCGGCGTAATGTGCTGGCGAAGATACTGCTTGAAGTAATGGCGTAACCAGCTCTGCTGATTCACCGACAATTGGCGTTCGTTGATTAAGAAAATCTGGTTGCGCGCCATCTCCAGCAGTAATTCGTTGTACAGGCCATCAAATTCCTGATCGGCTTTTAATACGCGGGCCTGGATTTTGCCGAGTAAATGGCGGGAGTGAGAGTTTGAACCCTGTTCTTCGCTAATGATGATTCGGCGCTTCAGTTCGGCAAAACGAACCTTGTAAAACTCGTCGAGGTTATTGGAATAGATGCCTAAAAAACGCATCCGTTCGATCAACGGGTTTGATTTATCAGCAGCTTCCTGGAGTACACGTTCGTTGAACGCTAACCAGCTGAGTTCTTTCTCGATATATAGCTTTTCCTGACCCATTACCACTTTTACTCCGTTTCATTCACGGGACACTACCGATTTATTATGGCGAGCATTGCTCTCAGATGTCCAACTGTGCCAGAAAAATATGACAATAAACTGTCTGATAGCAAAGAGAAAGAGGGGAAGAAGAGTAGGCCCGATAAGCGAAGCGCTCTCAGGCCTACCGGAGGATGTGATTATTCGTCGGCGGCATAACCTTGTGGTGGCAGGCGATTACCGTCCAGCCACGCGGCGTTATCGCGCATTTTCAGTCGGCCGTCTGTAAACCAGCTAATCACCAGCGGGTAAATATCATGTTCCTGCGCCTGAACCCGGGCAGTGACATCATCTTCGCTGTCGCCTTCAAATACCGGTACTGTCGCCTGGAGAATAACCGGTCCGCCGTCCAGTTCATCCGTTACGAAATGGACTGAGGTTCCATGCTGTTCATCGCCGTTTTCCAGTACCTGACGGTGCGTATGCAGGCCGGGATACTTTGGCAACAACGAAGGGTGGATATTCAACAATCGTTCAGAATAGTGAGCGACAAACGCTGGGCTGAGGATGCGCATATAACCGGCCAACACCACGACATCGGGGCCGTAGGCGTCAATCTCTTGTATCAGTTGGCGGTCAAATGCTTCGCGGCTGGCAAACTGAGCGGCTTCCAGCGAATGTGCCGGAATATTCGCTTCTCGTGCACGTTCAAGGCCGAACGCATCGGCCTTGTTACTGAATACTGCACGTATGGTGCCATTGATTTTTTTCTGTTCGCAGGCGTTGATGATCGCCTGCAAATTGCTTCCGTTACCGGAAATGAGCACCACAATGTTTTTCATTCAATGACCACACGCTGTTCGGAATCAGAGGCTTTGATAATACCGATTTTCCATGCGTTTTCACCTTTCTCATTGAGCAAAGCGAGGGCGTTGTCCACTTCCGAAGCTGGCAGGGCGATGACCATGCCAACGCCGCAGTTAAAGGTGCGATACATCTCGTGCTGGCTGACGTTACCCGCCGTTTGCAGCCAGTTAAAGACGGCTGGCCACTGCCATGAGGATTCGTCGATCACTGCCTGCGTGTTGTCTGGCAGGACGCGCGGAATATTTTCCCAGAAGCCGCCGCCGGTCAGGTGAGCAATGGCATGCACATCCACCTTCTCGATCAGTTCCAGAATGGATTTAACGTAAATGCGTGTCGGGGCCAGCAAGTGATCGGCCAGCGGTTTACCGTCAAGCTCAGTGGTTTCCGGATTGCAACCGCTGACTTCAACGATTTTACGCACCAGGGAATAGCCGTTGGAGTGTGGACCACTGGAGCCGAGCGCAATCAGCACGTCGCCGTCAGCCACTTTTGAACCGTCGATAATCTCGGATTTTTCGACGACGCCAACACAGAAGCCAGCCACGTCGTAATCTTCACCGTGGTACATTCCCGGCATTTCAGCCGTTTCACCGCCCACCAGCGCACAGCCTGACTGCAGACAGCCTTCGGCAATACCATTAATGACGCTGGCTGCGGTATCCACATCCAGTTTGCCTGTCGCATAGTAGTCGAGGAAAAACAGCGGCTCAGCGCCCTGAACCACGAGGTCGTTGACGCACATTGCGACCAGATCGATACCAATAGTGTCGTGACGTTTCAGGTCCATCGCCAGACGCAGTTTTGTGCCAACGCCATCCGTGCCGGAAACCAGCACCGGTTCACGATATTTTTGCGGCAATGCGCACAGCGCACCGAAGCCACCCAGACCACCCATCACTTCCGGGCGACGCGTTTTCTTTACTACGCCTTTGATTCGATCAACCAGAGCATTACCTGCATCAATATCAACACCGGCATCTTTGTAGCTAAGAGAGGTTTTATCGGTCACTGCCTGCTTCCCCACATGTTTACTTGCAGTAAAAGTTAAATTCGGCGCAATTCTAACAGGGAAAGCAAACGTTTGCGAGCGTGCTCTGCATCAAGTTTTATCTGCTGATTTTTTCAGCATTTTACAGTCATTTATCTATTTGTTTGAATCACGCCACGAAAATGAAACCGGTTTCTTTTTTCTGTTACGGACCTCACGGAGAGTGTTTTGCATAGAGCAAGCTGCGGGCTTATCTTCATCGATAAAAATAATGACGGTAGTGGGACATTAGCACGCTCGCCTAAGAAATCTTTTTCATGGTATCAAAACATCATCCGGAGTAATGATGAATATCTTTAAAATTCATGGTATTGAATGCAGACCCCGCCATTAGCGCGGGCCTTGTTTTATACTCATCATCCAGACGCAAACGACTTTGGTTGATCCATATCAAGCGGATGCAGTGTTGCGCCAGAGACGAAAAGCGGTATAATCCGGCGATTTTTTTTGTGGTTGCCACTCGTCTGAGGAAAGGAGAAGAGTATGAAGATCGTGGAAGTCAAACACCCACTCGTCAAACACAAGCTGGGACTGATGCGTGAAAACGATATCAGCACTAAACGCTTTCGTGAACTCGCCTCGGAAGTTGGCAGCCTGCTGACTTATGAAGCAACCGCAGGCCTGGAAACCGAAAAGGTGACCATTGAAGGCTGGAACGGTCCGGTTGAAGTAGACCAAATCAAAGGTAAAAAAATCACCGTTGTGCCAATCCTGCGTGCCGGTCTGGGTATGATGGAAGGCGTACTGGAAAACGTTCCGAGCGCGCGTATCAGCGTTGTCGGTATGTACCGTAACGAAGAAACGCTGGAGCCGGTTCCGTATTTCCAGAAGCTGGTTTCTAACATCGATGAGCGTATGGCGCTGATCGTTGACCCGATGCTGGCCACCGGCGGTTCCGTTATTGCCACCATCGACCTGCTGAAAAATGCAGGCTGCACCAGCATCAAAGTGTTGGTGCTGGTTGCGGCGCCGGAAGGTATCGCGGCGCTGGAAAAAGCGCACCCGGATGTTGAGCTGTACACGGCCTCCATCGATCAGGGACTGAACGAGCACGGATACATTATTCCGGGGCTTGGCGATGCCGGCGATAAGATTTTTGGTACCAAGTAAACGAATAAGTGAAAAGAAGCCGACTTTAAGAGTCGGCTTTTTTTTGAATACAACAACCTAATCGCTAATAACAAACAACACTCAGAGGAAAACACTATGACGCGCCGTGCTATCGGGGTAAGTGAAAGACCGCCGCTTTTACAGACAATCCCGCTTAGTTTACAGCACCTGTTCGCTATGTTTGGCGCAACGGTACTGGTGCCAGTCCTGTTCCACATCAACCCGGCTACCGTTCTGCTGTTTAACGGCATTGGTACGTTGCTGTATCTCTTTATCTGTAAGGGTAAAATCCCCGCGTACCTCGGTTCCAGCTTTGCGTTTATTTCTCCGGTACTGCTGCTGCTGCCGTTAGGTTATGAAGTGGCGCTGGGCGGTTTCATTATGTGCGGCGTCCTGTTCTGCCTGGTTTCTTTCATCGTTAAGAAAGCCGGCACCGGCTGGCTGGATGTGATGTTCCCTCCAGCGGCAATGGGCGCAATCGTTGCCGTCATCGGCCTGGAACTGGCGGGCGTCGCTGCAGGCATGGCGGGGTTACTGCCTGCCGAAGGGCAATTACCGGATTCGAAAACCATCATCATCTCGATGGTGACGCTGGCGGTGACGGTCTTTGGCTCCGTACTGTTCCGCGGTTTTATGGCAATTATCCCGATCCTGATTGGGGTGCTGGCCGGTTACGCGCTCTCCTTCGTGATGGGCGTCGTGGACACTACGCCGATTGCCCAGGCGCACTGGTTTGCGCTGCCGACTTTCTACACGCCGCGTTTTGAATGGGTTGCTATTCTGACTATCTTGCCTGCTGCGCTGGTAGTCATTGCTGAACACGTCGGACACCTGGTGGTGACGGCAAATATCGTGAAAAAAGATTTGATCCGCGATCCTGGTCTGCACCGCTCTATGTTCGCCAACGGTCTGTCCACGGTAATCTCCGGTTTCTTCGGCTCTACGCCGAACACCACGTATGGCGAAAACATCGGCGTCATGGCGATTACCCGCGTTTACAGTACCTGGGTTATTGGTGGTGCCGCGATTTTTGCCATCCTGCTCTCCTGTGTGGGCAAACTGGCGGCGGCGATCCAGATCATCCCACTGCCGGTAATGGGCGGCGTATCGCTGTTACTGTACGGCGTGATTGGCGCTTCCGGTATTCGCGTACTGATCGAATCAAAAGTTGACTACAACAAAGCTCAGAACCTGATCCTGACCTCGGTCATTTTGATCATTGGTGTGAGTGGGGCGAAAGTTCATATCGGTGCTGCAGAGCTGAAAGGCATGGCGCTGGCGACCATTGTCGGCGTCTGCCTGAGCCTGATTTTCAAAGTCATCAGCCTGCTGCGTCCGGAAGAAGTGGTGCTCGACGCAGAAGATGCAGACAGCCCGCAACAGTAAGTCTCTGACCGGGTGGCGTCGCTGCCCGGTTCTATCGCGACGTATTTCTGTGTTAAACTCAACGCGATTTTATGAAATCCTGGGTTGAGGTATCTCTGAACACACCGGCACAGCTCTCTTTGCCACTTTATCTTCCTGACGACGAAACGTTTGCAAGTTTCTGGCCGGGGGATAACTCCTCTTTACTGGCTGCACTGCAAAACGTGTTGCGTCAGGAACATAGCGGGTATATTTATCTCTGGTCGCGTGAAGGCGCTGGCCGTAGTCATTTGCTGCATGCAGCCTGTGCGGAACTGTCTGCGCGCGGCGACGCGGTAGGCTACGTGCCGCTCGATAAGCGCACCTGGTTTGTTCCCGAGGTGCTCGACGGTATGGAGCATTTATCGCTGGTATGCATCGATAACATCGAATGTGTGGCCGGTGATTCGCTGTGGGAAATGGCGATCTTTGATCTCTACAACCGTATTCTGGAGTCGGGAAAAACGCGATTGCTGATCACCGGCGATCGCCCACCCAGGCAGCTCAATCTGGGGTTACCGGATCTCGCTTCGCGCCTGGACTGGGGACAAATCTACAAGCTGCAGCCGCTTTCTGATGAAGATAAGCTGCAGGCGTTACAATTACGCGCCAGACTTCGTGGGTTTGAACTGCCGGAAGATGTGGGACGTTTCCTGCTTAAACGTTTGGATCGGGAAATGCGTACGCTGTTTATGACGTTGGATCAGCTTGATCACGCATCGATCACCGCCCAGCGTAAGCTGACCATTCCGTTCGTAAAAGAGATTTTGAAACTGTAAACGCCGCAGCCGAAAAGACTGCGGCTGGCTTCAGCTTAACCGACGATTTCCAGTACCTGCTCCGGCGGACGTCCAATCCGCGCCTGGCCTTGGGCCACCACAATTGGGCGCTCCATCAGTTTCGGGTTGTCTACCATGGCCTGAATCAGCGCATCTTCACTCAAATTTTTGTCCGCCAGGTTAAGCGACTTGTAGAGATCTTCTTTCTGGCGCATCAGTTCACGCGCGCTGGACATCCCCAGCATCTGCAGCAGTTCACGCAGAGTTGCGGCGTCAGCCGGAGTGTCCAGATACAGTACCACTTCCGGGTCCACGCCGTTGGACTTCAGTAATTCCAGCGTTTCGCGGCTCTTGGAACAACGTGGGTTATGGTAGATTTTAATCGCGTCTGACATGACTTCTCCTTGCATAACAATACTGCCGGATGGCGGCCAAAAAGCCTTATCCGGCCTACATATCGCGTCTGACGTAGGCCGGATAAGACGCTACAGCGTCGCCATCCGGCAAGGGTTCGATAATTACATTTTCGTATACGGTTTAAAGCGTTCTTGCAGTTGGCGCAACTGGTCGATACGGGCGTCGTATATGGCCTGCTGCTGGCTTCCCAGTTTAACCTGCGAACTTGCGCTGCTGAGCATCGAAATCGCCTGGTCAAGACGTCCTGCAAGGGCATACCCTTCCGCGCGAGCCGCCAGTTCCTGATCGCGGTTACCGAGACCGGCCTCCGTTTGCGCTAACAAATCCCAGCCGTTAGGGTCATCCTTGTGGTTAAACGTATAACGATTCAGGATATTGGCTGCTTCTTTGGCTTGTCCGCCCTGTAAATACGCATTTGCCAGATTGAGCTGCAGTACCGGGTTGACTCGCAGGTCTCGAGCATTTTTAAGGCGATTAATCGCGTCGCCGGTTTTCTTCTGTCCGAGATCGATATCCGTTGCCAGGTCGAGATACCAGGCATTGTTAGGGTCAGCCGTCAGCAATGGTTGCAGCGCTTTACGCGCCTCGTCGTATTTACTGGCTTCCATCGCCTGGAGTGCGCGGCCATACTGCGCCGCACGTTGCTCGCGTATGTTGCCTTTCGACCAGTTACTCAGTAAGTCATCGGTCAACTGATTGCGGCCAGAGTTATACATGCCTAAGGTTCGCGCCTTGGCCAGATAAAAATCTTCTGAAGACTGGACGACGACCGGGCGCATCTGGTTGGCGCGGTTACGCGCATCTGCCAGACGGCTTTCTGGCAGGGGGTGGGTCAGCAAAATTTCCGGTGGACGCGAAGAGTAACGGGCCTGATCGAGCAGTTTTTCCAGGAACGTCGGCATGGCCTGGGGATCGAAACCCGAGCGTTGCAGTACCTGAATACCGATGCGGTCCGCTTCCTGTTCGTTTTGCTGCGTAAAGCTGATCATTCCCTGGCGCGTACCCGCCAGCGTACCGGTCAGCGCCGCCATACCCGCCTGGGGGCTGGCCATCGCTAATAAAATGGAGCCTAACGCACCGACCCACGTTAGCGGGGCGCTGCGTTTCTGATCTTCCATCGCACGCGCCAGGTGACGCTGCGTGACGTGGGAAATTTCGTGCGCCATAACCGATGCCAGCTGGCTTTCGTTATCGGAATAGCGGAACAGGGCGGAGTGCAAAACAACGTTGCCGCCAAAGAAGGCAAAGGCGTTAATTTCATCGTTGTTGATTAAAAAGAAGGTGAAAGGCGTTTTTACCGAGTCGGCGTGTGCAACTAAACGCATCCCCAGACTATTAATATATTGGGTCAGCAGCGGATCGTTAATTAACGGCGCGCTGCCTCGCAGCTGGCGTACGTAAAAATCGCCCATCTGCATTTCCTGTCCTATGGAAAGGGTACTCCCTGCCGAGGTTCCCATATCAGGCAGGGTGTCCGCGGGGTCAGCAAATGCGGGCGCAACCTGACCGATGGTCAGTGCGGCAATGAGGGTAGCAACCAGGTTTTTTTTCAACTGCCTGAACATAACCTCTGTCCTGTATTCTTTTTTGAGATAGCCATTTGACCAATGCCGTGAAGTATCGTTCACACTCCGCAAGCTTAGGAAGTTTAACTGTGAAACCTGACGATGAACACCCAGGAAAAATGTCTTTTCACTTTGCGTAATCAGCCATAAAAAGCGAAGTCTTTTTTGTGACATTTCGATACAATTCTGGATCGCAATCCCGCTATTGGGTTCATGGAAGGGTTTTATGCTCGAAATGTTGATGCAATGGTATCGCCGCCGCTTTAGCGACCCCGAGGCCATCGCCCTGCTAATTATTCTGGTTGCCGGTTTTGGCATCCTGTTCTTCTTTAGCGGTCTTTTGGCGCCGCTGCTGGTCGCCATTGTGCTGGCGTACCTGCTTGAATGGCCGACGGTACGGCTGGAACATATCGGCTGTTCACGGCGTTGGGCGACATCAATCGTGCTGGTGGTTTTTGTCGGCATTTTGCTGCTGATGGCGTTTGTCGTGATGCCCGTCGCGTGGCAGCAGGGGATTTACCTGATCCGCGATATGCCCGGTATGCTCAATAAATTATCTGATTTTGCCGCCACTTTACCACGACGTTATCCGGCGCTGATGGATGCGGGCATTATTGATGCGATGGCGGAGAATATGCGCTCGCGAATGCTCACCATGGGGGATTCGGTGGTGAAATATTCGTTAGCCTCCCTGGTCGGATTACTCACGCTGGCGGTTTATCTGGTGCTTGTCCCGTTGATGGTGTTCTTCCTGATCAAAGATAAAGGCCAGATGCTGAACGCCGTGCGCCGGGTGCTACCGCGTAATCGCGGGCTGGCGGGACAGGTATGGAAAGAGATGAACCAGCAAATCACCAACTATATCCGCGGTAAAGTGTTGGAAATGGTGGTGGTTGGCGTGGCGACCTGGCTCGGCTTCCTGCTGTTTGGCCTTAACTATTCTCTGCTATTGGCGGTGCTGGTGGGGTTCTCGGTTTTGATCCCATATATCGGCGCTTTTGTGGTGACGATCCCGGTCGTCGGGGTGGCGTTGTTCCAGTTCGGGCTTGGCACCGAATTCTGGAGCTGCTTTGCCGTGTACCTGATAATCCAGGCGCTGGACGGTAATCTGCTGGTCCCCGTACTGTTCTCCGAGGCCGTTAACCTGCACCCGCTGGTGATTATTCTGTCGGTCGTGATTTTTGGCGGGCTATGGGGGTTCTGGGGCGTATTCTTTGCGATTCCTCTGGCGACGCTCATCAAAGCCGTCATGCATGCCTGGCCTGACGGTCAGGCTGTTGACGAACCCTAATCTGCAAACTCCGGCGATGCAATGTCGCCGGAACTGAACTTGTCTGACCTCTATCCACACATTCTGAATAATCTCCTCTGGTGTCGTTTTTCTCCGCATTTGTCTTTAACTTGACCAACGTGATGTCTTTTCGTCACGCAAGGATAAGGCCAACAGGAGAACAAAATGGGTCACAACACACACACGCAGCAAAAGGTGGGATGGGGCGGTTATCTCGCTTTTTTAATTACAATAATTCTTTTTTCCGGCATGTTTGCGAAAAGTACCGAATGGTGGCGGGTTTTTGACTTCACCGTCCTCAACGGTGCGTTTGGGAAAGTTAATGCGGCAGGCGATACGGCGATCTCTTTTCGCGGTACGGGTGGTATGGGCGCTAAAGATGGCTTTTTATTCGCACTGGAGCTGGCACCTTCCGTCATTCTTTCTCTGGGGATTATTTCCGTCACCGAAGGGTTAGGTGGATTGCGCGCCGCACAACAGTTGATGACGCCTGTCCTGCGCCCGTTACTCGGCATTCCAGGTGTTTGTTCGCTGGCGCTGATCGCGAATTTGCAAAATACCGATGCCGCGGCCGGGATGACGAAAGAGATGGCTGAAGAGGGCATTATCACTGAACAGGAACGGGCCATTTTTGCCTGCTGGCAAACCAGTGGCAGCGCCTGTATTACCAACTATTTTTCCTCGGGAGCCGCGCTGTTTACGATGGTTACCGTTCCGGTGATTACGCCGCTGGCGGTGATCCTCGTGTTCAAATTTGTGGGGGCTAACCTGCTGCGCTTATGGATTACGCAGTTGGAAAATCGCCGTACGCAGCAGGAGGCATGAGATGACAACTCAGGTACGTAAAAACGTCATGGATATGTTTATCGATGGCGCACGGCGCGGGTTTACCATAGCAACAACCAGCCTGTTGCCGAACGTGGTGATGGCGTTTGTGATTATTCAGGCGCTGAAAGTGACGGGGCTGCTCGAGATTGTCGGGCGGGTATGTGAGCCGGTTATGGCGCTATGGGGGCTGCCGGGCGAATCTGCCACCGTTCTGCTGGCGGCGGTAATGAGTATGGGAGGCGGCGTCGGTGTTTGCGCCAGCCTGGTTGTTGCCGGTACGCTTTCGGGACATGATGCTACGGTATTGTTACCCGCTATCTACCTGATGGGTAACCCGGTGCAAAATGTGGGACGTTGTCTGGGGACAGCGGGGGTCCATCCTCGTTACTATCCGCTTATTATTGCGGTGTGCGTCATTAATGCACTGCTCTCTATTTGGGTCATGCAGGTTATTGCCTGACAAGGAAGGTTATGAACTGTTCAATTCTTGATTTGACGTTGTTCCAGCAGGGACATGTGTACGCGCCGGAAGATTTAGGCCGACAGGATATACTGGTGTCCGGCAGCAAAATTGTTGCCATCGCGCCGTCGATTTCCCTGGAAGACTTTCCCGGCTGTGAGTGTGTCAATCTTGACGGCGCGATTGTGTGTCCTGGGTTTATCGATCAGCACGTCCATTTGATTGGCGGCGGCGGAGAAGCGGGGCCGCACACCCGCACGCCGGAAGTGCGTTTGTCACGGTTGGTTGAAGCAGGGGTCACTTCGGTGGTGGGATTACTGGGCACAGATGGTATTACCCGTCATCCGGAGTCGCTGCTGGCGAAAACCCGCGCGCTGGAGTTTGAAGGTATCAGCGCCTGGATGCTGACCGGGGCGTACTCTCTGCCTTCCCCGACTATCACCGGCAGCATCGATCGCGACGTGGCGCTGATCGATAAAGTGATTGGCGTGAAGTGTGCGATTTCGGACCATCGTTCTTCAGCACCAGATACTCAGGCACTGGCGAACATGGCGGCGCAGTCGCGCGTCGGTGGATTACTGGGGCGTAAACCGGGAATCAGCGTTTTCCATATGGGCGACAGCCCGCGCATGCTGGAACCGTTGTATCAGATCCTTGAAAACTGCGACGTGCCGATAACTAAACTGTTACCGACACACGTTAATCGTGCGGAACCCTTGTTCCAGGCGGCACTAGAGTATGCCCGCCAGGGCGGTTATATCGACATTACCAGCAGCATTGATGAGCCTGTTGATCCGGCCACGGCTATTGCCGCGGCGCTGCGCCAAAATGTGCCGCTGTCGCGCATTACCTTAAGCTCGGACGGCAACGGCAGCCAGCCGGAATTTGATGAGTCAGGTAATCTCACCGGGATTGGCGTCGCGGGGTTTGAATCCCTGGCGGAAACGGTGCGTCAGTTGGTGAAGGTGCATGCTGTGCCGTTGGAACAGGCGCTGTGTCCGCTAACGCGCACGGTGGCAGAGTTTTTAGGACTGGAGCATAAAGGGCGTCTGGCGGTGGGATGCGATGCGGACATTCTGGTGCTGAACGACGCGCTGGAGGTGAATCACCTGTGGGCGAAGGGAAAAACCGTAGTCAGAGCGAAAAAAGCCTGCGTCAAAGGGACGTTTGAATAACCGAGGTTGATGCCGGATGGCGGCGTAAACGCCTTATCCGGCCTACGGGTTTGTGCAGTTCGAAGCCTGATAACACGCGTAGCGTCGCCATCAGGCTTTTTTCTGCAAAACGTGAATCAGGCGTTCTCTTTCAGCCAATTCATTACCACGTCGTGGTGATTGCTGGTTTTGAAGTTATCAAACACATGCTCGATTTTCCCTTCAGCATCAATCAGGAAGCTGATGCGGTGGATGCCATCGTAGGTTTTGCCCATAAACGACTTCTCACCCCAGACGCCGAACTGCTCGCAAACCTGATGATCTTCGTCGGACAAGAGCGTGAAGTTAAGAACTTCTTTCTCAGCGAATCGGGAAAGTTTTTCCGGTTTATCGGTGCTGATTCCCAGCACTTCAACACCTGCTTTTTTTAACTCATCCATGTTATCGCGCAGGCCGCAGGCCTGTACGGTACAGCCGGGTGTCATGGCTTTCGGGTAAAAATAAACCAGAACACGCTGTCCCTGGAAGTCGGTTAAATTAACTTGTTCTCCGTCTTGATCCGGCAAGCTAAATTTCGGTGCGATATCACCGGCTTTCAGTGGGTTCATTACTTAACTCCATCCTGTTCATCATGCTGTGAGTAATTGACGACGTTAATACTGCCTTGCGCATTGAGTTCTGTACAGAGTGCTTTAAACGCATCTTCAATATTTGCCGCGTCATGTGACGCAGGACTATGTGCGGTAATTTGAATAAACAGCTGTGCCGTCTTTCCATTCTCAGCCGGTTGCGTGCGTGAAACCAGTTCCGCAATATTCATTTGGTGGCTGTCAAACAGGGCGGTAAAGCGTTCAATCAAATGTGGAGAATCGGGGACATCGACCTGTACCCATACCGTGGCGGGCATCGCTGGGCGGGGACGCGCAGTCGTGCGCTTCATGACAATCAATAAATCCAGCTCAGCGCCTTTCAACGGCAAGGTTGATTCAATCAGGGTGATGGCATTCCAGGTGCCTGACAGCAGCATGATAAATGTGAATTCATCGCCCAGCATCGCCAGTCGACTGTCTTCGATATTACAGCCGCAACTGCTGACATGACGCGTGATGGTGTTCACAATTCCTGGGCGGTCGGCACCCAGCGCAGTAATGACCAGATAGTGTTGCGATGACGATGTCAAACCTGTTCTTCCTTTGAGCGGTGAGGTAATCATAAGGAAAGCATAAAAAAAACATGCATACAACAATCAGAACGGCTCTGGTCGCTTGCTTTTATTGTCGTACCAAACGTACCATTGAGACACTTGTTTGCACAGAGGATGGCCCATGTTCACGGGAAGTATTGTCGCGCTTGTTACGCCGATGGATGAGAAAGGTAAAGTCTGCCGGTCGAGCCTGAAAAAACTGATTGATTATCATGTCGCCAGCGGCACCTCGGCGATCGTTTCGGTTGGCACCACCGGTGAGTCTGCCACCCTGAGTCATGATGAACATGGCGATGTGGTGATGATGACGCTGGAGCTGGCCGACGGGCGTATTCCGGTTATTGCCGGAACCGGCGCCAATGCGACCGCAGAAGCCATTAGTCTGACGCAGCGTTTCAACGATAGCGGTGTTGTCGGCTGCCTGACGGTGACGCCGTACTACAACCGCCCAACCCAGGAAGGTTTGTTCCAGCATTTCAAAGCCATCGCTGAACATACTGACCTGCCGCAAATTCTGTATAATGTGCCGTCCCGTACTGGCTGCGATATGCTGCCAGAAACCGTTGGCCGCCTGGCGAAAGTAAAAAATATTATCGCTATTAAAGAGGCCACGGGGAACTTAAGTCGCGTTCACCAGATCAAAGAGCTGGTTTCAGACGACTTCATTCTGCTCAGCGGTGATGACGCGACCGGACTGGATTTTATGCAGCTCGGTGGTCATGGCGTGATTTCCGTAACGTCTAACGTTGCGGCGCGTGACATGGCTGAAATGTGCAAACTGGCGGCAGCGGGGAATTTTGCCGAGGCGCGGGTGATTAACCAGCGTCTGATGCCGTTACACAACAAACTATTTGTCGAACCCAATCCTATCCCAGTGAAATGGGCATGTAAGGAGTTGGGACTTGTGGCGACCGATACGCTGCGTCTGCCGATGACGCCAATCACGGACAATGCTCGTGAAATCGTCAAGGCGGCGCTTAAGCATGCCGGTTTGCTGTAAAGTTTAGGGAGATTTGATGGCTTACTCAGTACAAAAGTCGCGCCTGGCCAAGGTTGCGGGTGTTTCGCTTGTTATGTTGCTCGCGGCCTGTAGTTCTGACTCGCGCTATAAGCGCCAGGTGAGCGGTGATGAATCCTATCTGGAGGCCGCACCGCTTGCTGAGCTTCATGCGCCAGCTGGGATGATTCTGCCGGTTATGTCGGGTGACTATAATATCCCGGTAACCAACGGTAGTGGTGCCGTGGGTAAAGCGCTGGACATTCGCCCACCGGCTCAGCCGTTAGCGTTAGTCACTGGCGCTCGTACCCAGATCGCGGGTGATACGTCGACATTGCTGGTGGAAAATGGTCGTGGCAACACGCTGTGGCCACAGGTCGTTAGCGTCATTCAGTCTAAAAACTACACGATCGCTAAGCGTGATGATGCCAGCCAGACGTTGACCACCGACTGGGTTGACTGGAACCGTCTGGATGAAGACGAGCAGTACCGTGGACGTTATCAAATCTCGGTTAAACCGCAGGGCTATCAGCAAGCGGTAACGGTGAAACTGACGAACCTTGAGCAGGCGGGTAAACCCGTAGCCGATGCGGCATCAATGCAGCGTTACAGCGCTGAGATGATGAACGTTATCTCTGCCGGTCTGGATAAGAACGCCACCGATGCGGCGAATGCCGCGCAGAACCGCTCTGCAGCCACCATGGACGTTCAGAGCGCCGCCGATGACACCGGTTTACCAATGCTGGTGGTGCGTGGACCGTTCAACGTGGTTTGGCAACGTCTGCCGGCAGCGCTTGAGAAAGTGGGCATGAAAGTGACCGACAGTACCCGTTCTCAGGGCAGCATCGCTGTGACCTACAAACCGCTGTCTGATAGCAGCTGGCAGGAACTGGGCGCAAGCGATCCAGGTTTAGTGTCAGGCGACTATAAACTGCAGGTCGGTGATTTAGATAACCGCAGTAGTATGCAGTTTATCGATCCGAAGGGACATACCCTGACGCAAAGCCAGAACGACGCGCTGGTCGCCGTCTTCCAGGCAGCGTTCAGTAAGTAAAAATGAAGGGCTGGATAACTCCAGCCCTTTTTTTCTGATATGATACGCAAACGTGTGCGTCGGCAGAAAAACGCAATATTTATCGTTAATTCACACCCAGGAGTAATAAAGATGCAAAAGCAAGCTGAGTTGTATCGTGGTAAAGCGAAGACCGTATACAGCACGGAAAACCCGGACCTGTTGGTGCTCGAATTCCGCAATGATACGTCAGCAGGGGATGGCGCGCGCATTGAACAGTTTGACCGTAAAGGCATGGTGAATAACAAGTTCAACCATTTCATTATGACTAAACTGCAAGAAGCGGGCATTCCTACCCAGATGGAGCGACTGCTTTCCGATACCGAATGTCTGGTGAAAAAACTGGAGATGGTACCGGTTGAATGTGTGGTGCGTAACCGCGCGGCAGGCTCACTGGTTAAGCGTTTAGGCGTTGAGGAAGGTATTGAACTGAATCCGCCGCTGTTTGATCTGTTCCTGAAAAACGATGCTATGCACGATCCAATGATTAACGATTCCTATTGCGAAACTTTTGGTTGGGTGAGCAAAGAGAATCTGGCACGTATGAAAGAGCTGACCTACAAAGCTAACGACGTGCTGAAAAAGATGTTCGATGATGCGGGCCTGATTCTGGTCGATTTCAAACTTGAGTTTGGCTTGTATAAAGGTGAAGTGGTGCTGGGTGATGAATTCTCACCGGACGGTAGCCGTCTGTGGGATAAAGAAACGCTGGATAAAATGGACAAAGATCGCTTCCGCCAGAGCCTGGGCGGCCTGATCGAAGCCTATGAAGCCGTCGCGCATCGCCTGGGTGTCAAGTTAGACTAATTCCCCTCTGAGCCGGCGATCGCTCACCGGCTCATCAATCTCGCCGATTTTGATTACTGTTTCTTATGGTAATCCTGTTCCGAACCGCCTACGATCATCATCATAATGAATAAAAAGTTGAGGTGATTATGCGCTGGCAAGGGCGTCGTGAAAGTGACAATGTAGAAGACAGACGAAATAGCTCCGGCGGCCCTTCTATGGGCGGGCCTGGTTTTCGTTTGCCCAGTGGTAAAGGCGGCATTATCCTGCTGATTGTGGTGTTGGTCGCAGGTTATTATGGCGTGGATCTCACCGGGTTAATGACCGGTCAACCCGTCTCCCAACAGCAATCATCACGCTCCATCAGCCCAAATGATGATGAAGCGGCAAAATTTACCTCGGTGATTCTGGCCACCACAGAGGATACCTGGGGACAGCAGTTTGAAAAAATGGGCCGGACCTATCAACAGCCGAAGCTGGTGATGTATCGGGGCGCTACGCGTACCGGCTGCGGCGCGGGCCAGTCCGTGATGGGGCCGTTTTACTGTCCGGCGGATGGCACCGTGTACATCGACCTCTCCTTCTACGATGATATGAAAAACAAGCTGGGCGCCGATGGTGATTTTGCTCAGGGCTATGTTATCGCCCATGAAGTGGGCCACCACGTGCAGAAACTGCTGGGTATTGAACCGAAAGTTCGTCAGATGCAGCAGAATGCCTCACAGGCTGAAGTGAACCGTCTTTCCGTGCGTATGGAACTGCAGGCGGATTGCTTTGCCGGCGTCTGGGGACATAGTATGCAGCAGCAGGGCGTGCTGGAGTCCGGCGATCTGGAAGAGGCGCTGAACGCCGCGCAGGCGATTGGTGACGATCGCCTGCAGCAGCAAGGACAAGGGCGCGTTGTACCGGACAGCTTTACCCACGGAACCTCTGAACAGCGTTTTACCTGGTTCAAACGCGGCTTTGACAGCGGCGATCCGGGGCAGTGCAATACTTTTGGAAAAGGCATTTAAAGTACAGAGGCAGGGATGTCTGATAACACGGCGCTGAGTGCGTTAACTGAACAGATGACCCGCGAAGGTATCCGCCGTTTGCTGGTTATCAGCGGCGAGGATAGCTGGTGTCAGGCGCAAGCGTTAGCGCTACGCAACGCGTTACCCGGTGACTGGCTATGGGTAGGGGCGCAAGCCCCTGCTGAGCCGAACTGTACGCCGCAGGCGCTGCAAACATTACTAGGGCGCGAATTCCATCATGCAGTTTTTGACGCCGGGCAGGGATTTGATGCTGCGGCGTTTGCCGCCTTAAGCGGCACGCTGCTCGCCGGGAGCTGGCTGGTGTTGCTGACTCCCCCCTGGCATGGCTGGCACACGCATCCGGACACGGATTCACTGCGCTGGAGCGACTGCGCAGACCCTATTCCAACGCCACATTTTGTTGAGCACATCAAACGGGTGATTTCCCAGGATGGACAGGCATTGCACTGGCAGCAGCATCAGCCTGCTTCGTATCCCCACTTTCCTGCTCGCGCCGACTGGCACGCGGCAACTGGTGAACCTCAGCCTGAACAGGCGCTGATTTTAGCGCAGTTGCTGGGTATGCCTGCTGGCGTGGTTGCCGTGACGGCCGCGCGTGGTCGGGGAAAATCCGCGCTGGCGGGGCAACTGATTGCACGTATCAACGGGACTGCTATTGTTACCGCGCCTGCTAAAGCGGCAACCGATGTGCTGGCGCAATTTGCCGCAGAACGTTACCGCTTTATGGCCCCGGATGCGTTGTTAAGCAGTTCTGCAACCGCAGACTGGCTTATCGTTGATGAAGCCGCCGCAATTCCCGCGCCGCTACTGCATCAGTTAGTCGCGCGTTTTCCCCGTACGCTATTAACCACCACCGTTCAGGGCTATGAGGGAACCGGCAGAGGCTTCTTGTTGAAATTCTGCGCCCGCTTTCCCCATCTTCGACGTTATGAGTTACAACAGCCCGTACGCTGGGCGCTGGGATGCCCTCTGGAGAAAATCGTCAGCGATGCGCTGGTGTTTGACGACGAAACTTTTACGCATGCCCCGTTGGGCGATCTCCATTTCTCGGCATTTGAACAACAATCCTGGCATGACAATCCGGCGCTGCCGGTAGCGGTATATCAACTGCTTTCCGGGGCGCACTATCGCACCTCGCCACTTGATCTGCGGCGGATGATGGACGCACCAGGCCAACATTTTCTTCAGGCATCGTGTGCTGATTCGGTGGCGGGAGCCGTCTGGTTGGTGGATGAAGGGGGACTATCTGCTGAATTAAGCCAGGCCGTTTGGACAGGATATCGCCGACCACGAGGAAATCTGGTTGCACAGTCACTGGCGGCGCACGGTGGCGATCCGTTGGCGGCAACGCTCATTGGACGGCGGGTAAGCCGAATTGCGGTTCATCCTGCTCGCCAGCGAGAAGGTATCGGGCAGCAGTTGATTATGCAGGCCCGGCGTTACTCCACGCAATGTGACTATCTGTCCGTCAGTTTTGGGTATACGGTCGAACTCTGGCGTTTCTGGCAGCGCTGTGGTTTTGTTCTGGTGCGTATGGGCAATCACCGCGAAGCCAGCAGCGGGTGCTATACCGCCATGGCGTTACTGCCTATTAGTGAAGCGGGAAAACGCCTTGCCGGGCGCGAACACCAGCGTCTGCGTCGTGATGCGGAGATCCTTACGCAGTGGAACGGTGAGGGCATTCCGCTGGCCCCGTTGAAAGAGTCTACGCTTAATGAGGATGACTGGAACGAGCTGGCCGGATTTGCTTTCGCCCATCGGCCATTACTGACGTCGCTTGGCTGTCTGACTCGTCTGCTTCAGCACAGCGAGTTACCTCTCCCGGCCTTGCGGGGCCGCTTACAGGCTAAACGCAGCGATGCCGAATTGTGCCAGCAGTTGAAGATCTCCGGGCGTAAAGCACTGCTGGTCGTTCAGCGGGCCGAGGCGGTGCAGGCGTTAAAGCAGCTGGATGCTGAACGTATACAGCGGCTACAAAATCGCATTATGCAATGGCAAAATTTTCACTAACTTCTTCAATTTACTGACATGGTCATTGCGGTTAAGCGGCGTAGAATAATTCTCATCAGTTAAGGAGATCGCCATGAAACATGACCATTTTGTTGTTCAAAGTCCTGATAAACCCGCTCAACAGCTACTGCTGCTGTTTCATGGCGTCGGCGATAACCCGGTTGCCATGGGCGAAATCGGCTCCTGGTTTGCACCGCTGTTTCCGGATGCGCTCATCGTCAGCATTGGCGGGGCTGAGCCTTCTGGTTCTCCTTCCGGACGTCAGTGGTTTTCGGTTCAGGGCGTAACGGAAGAGAACCGGCAGGCGCGTGTTGACGCCATTATGCCGGTCTTTATTGAAACCGTGCGCTACTGGCAGAAGCAGAGCGGCGTTTCACCTCAGGCTACCGCGCTGATTGGTTTTTCTCAGGGGGCGATTATGTCGCTTGAGAGTATTAAAGCCGAGCCAGGGCTGGTATCGCGCGTCATCGCCTTTAATGGTCGCTATGCCACCTTACCAGAGGTTGCAACCACGGCTACGACGGTGCATTTGATTCACGGCGGTGAAGACCGGGTGATTGAGTTATCTCACGCCGTTGCCGCACAGGAAGCATTAATTCGCGCGGGTGGGGATGTGACGCTGGATATCGTCGAAAATCTGGGGCACGCCATTGATGAACACAGCATGCAGTTTGCGCTGGATCATCTGCGTTTTACCATACCGAAGCACTACTTTGATGAAGCGCTGAGCGGCGGTAAGCCTCACGATGATGATGTGATTGAGATGATTTAACCTGTAGGCCGGATAAGGCGAAGCCGCCATCCGGCATGACAGTCAGTGATAGTGCCGGATAGCAATGTGATATGTGTTATCCGGCCTACAAATTATTTCTTCGGCTGATCCTTATTCGGCCAATCGTCGTCGTCGTCCCATTTATCGTTAAAGTCACGATGCGGGGGAAGCTCCGGCTTATTAGCGAGAAACTTTTTGTGGTCGACGCGCTTGAGATCTTTAATCACGTTCAGCAATACGCCTACCAGAAACACCAATACTAAAATCCACCAATATTTTGCCAGCCAGTCCATGCTCATTTCCTCTTGCAGGAACACTCATCAGGCGACGAGTTGCTCCATGATACGTTGATACATACGGGCAAGCAGTTGCAGGTCGGCGGCATTAACGCATTCATTAATTTTATGAATGGTGGCATTGACCGGCCCAAGCTCTACTACCTGTGCCCCCATGCGGGCAATAAAACGCCCGTCGGATGTCCCGCCTGTAGTCAGTAACTGCGGTTTAATTTCATTATAGTGCTCAATGGCGTTCACTACTGCATCCACCAGTTTACCGCGTGCGGTCAGGAACGGCTGACCGGAGAGCCACCAGTCGACGGTATAACGCAGTTGATGTTTTTCCAGCAGTTCCAGCACCCTGGCTTTAATCATTTCATCGTTTAATTCGGTGCTGAAACGGAAGTTAAACTGGATGAACAGCTCACCAGGGATGACGTTGTTGCTACCGGTTCCTGCCTGAATATTGGCAATCTGCATACTGGTCGCTGGGAAGAACTCGTTACCCTGATCCCACTCGATCGCCACCAGTTCATTGAGCATTGGCGCGGCGCGGTGTACCGGGTTATCAGCCAGATGTGGGTAGGCCACGTGTCCTTGCACGCCGTGAATGGTCAGGTTGCAGGTCAGCGAACCACGACGACCATTTTTCACCACGTCGCCAACGATTTCCGTACTGGATGGTTCGCCTACCAGACAATAATCGAGGCGTTCGTTACGCGCCATCAGCGCTTCAACCACCTTTACGGTGCCGTTTTTGGCGCTGGCTTCTTCGTCAGAGGTTATCAGGAACGCCAGACGGCCCTGATGATTAGGATGTTGGGCGACAAAGCGTTCTGCGGCCACGATCATCGCTGCCAGTGAACCTTTCATATCGGCAGCGCCACGCCCAAACAGCATGCCATCGCGAATGGTCGGTTCGAACGGCGGATTAATCCAGCGATCGACATCGCCGGCAGGCACTACGTCAGTGTGACCGGCAAATGCCAGGGTCTCACCTTTACCGCGCCATGCCCAAAAATTCTGCGTGTCACCAAAATCCATACGCTCAACGGTAAAACCTACCGCACGCAGACGTTCAATCATTAACGCCTGGCACCCGGCATCATCCGGGCTCAGAGAAGGACGGCGAATAAGCTGCTGAGTCAGCTCAATAACCGGGCACGACATAGATTACACCTCATTAAAAAACTGCGTATAACTGGAATCACTGAAACCAAGCAGCATAGGCTTACCCGGCTCGCAGAGCAATGGGCGTTTGATAATTGCAGGCATTTCAATCATCAACGCGGCGGCGGCGTCCGCAGTAGTGATTTGACTACGCGTGGCTTCATCCAGTTTCCGCCACGTGGTTCCACGCGTATTGAGCAGCGGCTCCCAACCTAATTCGCTGATAAAAGACTGTAATAGCGCGTTGTCCAGGCCGTCGACGCGATAATCATGGAAGCGGTAGTCGATCTCTCGTTGTTCTAACCAGCGTCTGGCTTTTTTAATCGTATCGCAATTTTTAATGCCGTAGAGCGTGATCATTTGAATCCTTATCGATTTAATTTGAATATTTATTCTCGTGTTGTGTGAACACGGATAATACATATTGTCATCCTGGCGTTATAGAGAAATATAACATTGTTGAACAATGGTGAATAATGATTCCTGAAAGTTCCAAAACTAACTCATAAATGAAAATCAGAATTTGCCTGTTTGCATCAGCCTGTTTTTTCATCAGAATTGCAAAAGTAGTAGATGATGTATGAATATTTCAAAATATTGCAGTAAGTCACATAAAATTTATGGGCATAGCGCATAGTGATCACATAAACCCCAAACACGGGAGGATGTAATCACAACCATCGGTTAAATGATCTTCTTTTGATGATGATGATTTCGTAGAATGCTCATAATAATAAGAGAGGTTGTTATGATTGAACGTGAACTGGGGAACTGGAAAGACTTTATCGAAGTCATGCTTCGTAAATAATTTTCTGGAAGAAATTCAGATCCTGCAAAGGATAAAAAAAGGCGACTCAACGTAAGTCGCCTTTTTTGTGTCCGATTATTCTGGGCGTGGCTTCAATGGGAAGCGTCGGCGGACCAGTACAAAGAACAGGGGAACGAAGTAAATCGCCAGGATGGTGGCTGAAATCATCCCGCCCATTACGCCGGTCCCCACTGCATGTTGACCGCCGGAACCCGCGCCATTGCTGATGGCCATCGGCAACACCCCAAAGATAAACGCCAGCGACGTCATCAGAATTGGGCGTAAGCGCTGGCGACAGGCATGCAGCGTGGCATCAAGCAGATCGTGTCCTTTCTCGTTCATCTCATTGGCGAATTCAACAATCAATATCGCGTTCTTTGCTGAAAGACCGATAACGGTTAATAACCCGACCTGGAAATAGACATCGTTTTCCAGACCGCGCATCCAGGTGGCCAGCAGCGCGCCGATAACCCCCAGCGGCACGACCAGCATGACGGAGAAGGGCACCGACCAGCTCTCGTACAGCGCCGCCAGACACAGGAACACCACCAGCAGAGAGATGGCGTACAGGGCGGGGGCCTGAGAACCCGACAGTCGTTCCTGATAAGACATCGCCGTCCATTCCAGGCCAAATCCGGTCGGCAATTGGCGGACCAGCGACTCCATCACGTCCATCGCCGTACCGGTACTGACGCCGGGCGCGGCTTCACCGACAATCTCGACGGCAGAATAGCCGTTATAACGCTCCAGACGCGGTGAGCCGGTTTCCCAACGCGAGGTGGCAAAGGCCGAAAAAGGCACCATGCCGCCGCTATTATTGCGGACGTACCACAGGTTGATATCGTCCGGGAGCATGCGGTATTTTGCCGCCGCCTGGACGTAGACTTTCTTCACGCGGCCGCGGTCCATAAAGTCGTTAACGTAGCTGGAGCCCCAGGCCGTTTGCAATGTGTCGTTGATGTCGTCAATGGACACGCCCAGCGCCTGGGCTTTGCGCTGATCGATATCAATTTGCAATTGTGGACTGTCGTCGAGTCCGTTATGACGAACGCGGGTGAGGGACGCGTCTTTCCCGGCCAGCTCAATCAGCTTGTCGCGTGCGGCCATTAACGCGTCATGGCCCGCGCCGGCGTGATCCTGCAGTTCCATATCAAAACCAGCCGAACTTCCGAGGCCGCTAATGGCTGGAGGGCTGCTGGCGAAGACGCGAGCCTCTTTAATCTTATTAAACGCTTTGGTCGCGCGTTCGATGATGGCGAAGGAGGTCCCGGTGGTGGTGTCACGCTCATCCCAGTCTTTTAAACGCACGAACATACGCGCCACGTTTTGTCCGTTCCCGCCGGGGCCGGATCCTACCGTGGAAAAGACCGACATGATGTTGTCTTTTTCGTGGGTGAAGTAATACTTCTCTACTTCCTCTACCACTTTCAACGTTTGTTGTTGGGTGGAGCCGCTGGGGAGCTGTATCGAGGTGGTAAACATTCCGCGGTCTTCCAGCGGCAGGAAGGAAGTCGGCAGACGCAGGAACAGGAAGACCATACCGCCGAGCAGCAGAACGTAGATCAGGATCCAGCGCAGGCTGCGGTGCAGGATCCGGGCAACGCCTTTTTCGTAGCGCTCGGCGTTGCGATTAAACATGCGGTTAAACCAGCCGAAGAAACCGGTTTGCCCGTGATGCTCGCCTTTATGCAGCGGTTTGAGTAGCGTGGCGCACAGGGCAGGGGTGAGGATCATCGCCACCAGAACGGACAGCACCATCGCGGAAACAATGGTAATCGAGAACTGGCGATAAATCGCCCCGGTGGTACCGCCGAAGAAGGCCATTGGGATAAACACTGCCGACAGTACCATGGCGATACCGACCAGCGCCCCCTGGATTTGCCCCATCGATTTCCGCGTCGCTTCACGCGGCGTGAGGCCTTCCTCACTCATAATACGCTCGACGTTTTCCACTACTACAATGGCGTCATCCACCAGCAGGCCGATCGCCAGCACCATCGCAAACATGGTTAACGTGTTCACGCTATAGCCAAAGGCGTAGAGCACGGAGAAGGTGCCCATCAGAACGACAGGTACGGCGATAGTGGGAATCAGCGTGGCGCGGAAGTTTTGCAGGAACAGGTACATGACCAAAAATACCAGCGCGATCGCTTCCAGCAGGGTTTTTACCACGTCGATGATTGAGGCTTTAACGAAGGAGGTGGTTTCATACGCCACCTTGTATTCCAGCCCGTGTGGAAAATACTGCGAAAGCTCGTTCAGGCGGTCGATAACCAGCTCAGCCGTTGCCATTTCATTAGCGCCGGAGGCCAGTTTTACCCCCAGACCGGAAGCCGGGTTGCCGTTGAAGCGGCTGAGGTAGTCATACTTTTCCGCGCCCATTTCGACCGTCGCCACGTCGCCCAGTTTAACTTCTGAACCGTCCTGGTTAACGCGTAGCGTAATCGCGCGGAATTGATCCGGAGTCTGCAGCAGCGACTGGGCATTAATCGTCGCATTCAGCGCCTGTTTGTCTACTGAAGGCGTACCGCCAAGTTGCCCGACGGCAATCTGCGCATTCTGTGACTCGATGGCATCGGTCACATCTTTGGCGGTCATCTGGAAACTGTTAAGTTTGGCCGGATCGAGCCAGATACGCATGGAGTATTGTGAGCCGTAGGCATCGATATCCCCCACGCCGTTTATACGGCTGAGCGGATCCTGAATATTACTCGCGACGTAATCGGCGATGTCCTGCTTATCCATGGAGCCATCGGTAGAGACGAAGGCGATGGTCAGAATATTGGTATCCCCGGTTTTACGCACCGTGACACCTTGATCCTGTACCGCCTGCGGCAGCTTACGCATTGCCGATTGCAGCTGGTTTTGCACCTGCTGTACGGCCTCGTCAGGATCGGTTCCGGCGACAAAGCTCAGCGTAACCGTCGCCTGGCCTGTCCCGCTGCTTTGTGATGACATGTACATCAGATTATCGAGACCAGTCATATTCTGCTCGATGACCTGGGTCACGGTGTTTTCCAGCGTTTGTGCAGATGCGCCAGGATAGTTGGCGGTTACCCGCACGTTGGGCGGGGCCAGATCGGGATATTGCTCAACGGGTAGTGAAAAAATAGCCAGGGCTCCTGTCAGGCACAACAGGATAGCTAACACCCAGGCAAAAATGGGGCGATCGATGAAAAAATTCGCCATTAAAAGGGGACCTCGTGTTTCTGCGTATCGTTATGGGTATGACTTGTTTCACTTTAGCGGCAAGGTACGAGCCAAACGTGGAGAAAAAAAGAAGATAATGTAAATTATCATGCCCGTTTACAGCATACCTTTTGTGCCAGCGCCCGTCAGGGCGGGATCCCGGCCTGCAAGCGCTTTGCGGTTCTTTACGTTAGACCACTGTCGGATTCAGCCGAACGAAAACTGATGCTTACCAGCGTTCCCCCGCCGGAGGGCTGCGAGAAGGTCAATGTGCCGCTGAGTCTTTCCGCTCGCTCATGCATAATATTTAATCCATAGTGTCCGGTAGGCTCATGCGGTTCGCCAATGCCGATGCCGTTATCGCGGATATAAACCGTATGATTGCCATCCGGCGCGGTGACGCAACTGACGGCAATTTCGGTTGCGTTAGCATGCTTAATCGCGTTCAGCACCGCTTCACGAACAATTTGCAACAGATGCACCTGCATTTGCGCATCCAGCGCCAGCGTAGGCAACCGACAGTCGAGTGTGAGTTTAGCTGTGGTCTGATTTTGCAGCGTTTCCAGCATTTCATGCAGAGCGGAGGGTAAATCGGCCTGCTGTAAGGTCAGACGGAAGGTGGTCAGCAGCTCGCGCAATTGACGATAGGCATCATTCAGCGCCTGAGAGAAATCCGCCATAATGCTTTGCGCCGGAGCGTTATCCTCTGGAATCGAGCGCTTCAGCAGCGTGAGCTGAATGCGTAAATAAGAGAGCACCTGCGCCAGCGAGTCATGCAGTTCGCGTGCAATGGTCGCGCGCTCTTCCATTAATAACAGCTGCTGAAAATGTTTTTGCGCCTGGTTGAAGTACAACCCGCGTCCCAGCATTGATGATACGCTGTTGAGCAGCGGGGTCGAGGCATTGACGTTTGGACTTTGCCAGTGCAGTTCGCCGTAGACGGTTTCCTGCATCGTGACCGGCAGGATTTGCATTGGCAGCTCGGGGCTTTTGGTCCCTTCGCTAATCCGCCAGTTATCACCGACGGTAAGCTCCAGGAAATACGCGGCGTCATGTTCGCGGACAATCTGTAAAATATGGCGGAAGCAGTACACATCAATCTGGCTGGTGTTGAGCGCCTGAGAGCACTGATACAGCACCTCCAGGCGGCGATTAGCTTCGTGGAGATCGTGGGTTTTCTCTGCGACCGAGGCTTCCAGCGAGCGGTACAGCTTGTGCAACTCACTCGACATCTGGCTAAAGGTCTTGCCCAGCAGCCCCAGTTCGTTGGGTAAACCGGTATCCAGCGGCGGGATATCAAACTGACCGTGCTCAATGTGCTGGCTGGCCATTACCAGCTTATTTAGCGGCCGCACCACCTGCTGGCGAATGCGCCGCAGGGTAAAGAAAACCAAAGTGAATATGCCGATCCCGCCTGCCAGCGAAATACCAAAAACCAGCATCACTTTGCGTTCGGCGTAGTGTTGCAGCGCCAGCACGAAGAGATCGATTTGATCGACATAGTTGTTGATATTGGCCTGGTACCATTTTAAATCGCCATCGATCAAACGGGCGTTCATTTCCAGCCAGTTTGCATGCAGTCGTCCATAGCGACTTTTCACCGCTTGCGGTACATACCACGCATTCAGATTTTGCAATGCCGACGAGTTTAGCGCCTGTTGGAAAAGTTGGCGGTGAGCGTTGAGCTTCGGGCTTTGGCTTTGCAGATCGTAACCCAGACGGTAGCTTTGCATGCGCAATGAGCCAGCAACGTTGATGGCTTCAGCATCCCGCAAGCTGCTGGTCAGCGTGAGCAGCGCAATACCCGTTGAGAGAATCGACAACAGCACGATGTAGAAAAAAGCCTTGGCCAGACTGGCCGAGACCGGACGCTTTACCGTCACTTGTGCATCCTCACACACTACACGTCGCGCCTTGATTCAGCCCGAACGATGCGGTGTAGTTGATAAATGTTAATAAAACGCCATGAAACTGGATGGTAACTGAAACACAATTTCATATGCGATGAAATAAATTGATCTGCCACAGGTTCTGGATAAATAGTTGTGCTTCCTGGGCAAATGAACATTGCCGCTTCCTTCCGTGTCGGTTAATAACAACAGTCATATAAAGAATAAGGTTTTTGCAACCAAAAAAGAAGGAAGCCATGAATCGTTTTATTATGGTCAATAGCCAGCAGTGCCTGGGTTGCCATGCCTGTGAGGTCGCCTGCGTCATGGCTCACAATGGCGAGCAGCATGTCCTGAGCCCGCGGCATTTTCAGCCCCGAATTACCGTCATCAAGCATCAGCAACAACGCAGTGCGGTGACCTGCCACCACTGTGAAGATGCGCCCTGCGCCAGAAGTTGCCCAAACGGGGCAATCAGCCATGAAAACGACAGCGTGCAGGTGAACCCGCAAAAATGTATTGGCTGCAAATCGTGCATCGTGGCTTGTCCCTTTGGCACGATGCAGATCGTACTCACTCCCGTGGCTAAAGGAAAGGTGAAAGCGACAGCGCATAAATGCGATTTGTGCCAGGGGCGTGAAGAGGGGCCCGCTTGCGTGGAAAACTGTCCGGCACAGGCGTTACAGTTGGTGACGGAAAACGCGCTTACCGGTCTGTCAAAAGCGCGCAGACTGCGTACAGCCAGTCTGGAGAGTCAGCCCTGGCACAGTAGCGCTACCGATTTTGTTCAGGATGCCATCACCAAACGTGAGCAAATGCAGGCGACGCCTGCGCGTGGTGAGCCGGACAAGCTGGCGATTGAAGCCCGTAAAACCAGCTTTGAAGAGATCTATCTGCCGTTTCGCACGGCGCAGGCGGAACGGGAAGCATCCCGCTGCCTGAAATGCGGCGACCACAGTATTTGCGAATGGACCTGCCCACTGCATAACCATATTCCGCAGTGGATAGAACTGGTCAAAGCCGGGAACATTGACGCGGCGGTTGAGCTTTCTCATCAGACCAACTGTCTGCCGGAAGTGACCGGGCGCGTGTGTCCCCAGGATCGGCTCTGCGAAGCGGCATGTACGGTGCGTAACGAGCATGGCGCGGTGACTATCGGTAATATTGAGCGTTATATTTCTGATCGGGCGCTGAGTAAAGGTTGGCGACCGGACTTAAGCCACGTACAGAAAGTGGATAAGCGCGTCGCGATTATCGGCGCGGGTCCGGCGGGCCTGGCCTGTGCGGATGTGTTAGCGCGAAACGGCGTTAGCGCCACCGTGTACGATCGCCATCCTGAAATCGGCGGTTTGCTGACGTTTGGCATACCGGCCTTCAAGCTCGACAAAACGCTGCTGGCGCGTCGCCGTGAAATCTTCAGCGCCATGGGCATTCATTTCGAACTTAACTGCGAAGTGGGCAAGGATGTGGCGCTGGCGACGCTGCTGGAAGAGTACGATGCCGTGTTTGTGGGCGTGGGGACCTATCGTTCCATGAAGGCGGACCTGCCGAATGAAGACGCGCCTGGTGTTTATGATGCGCTGCCGTTCCTGATTGCCAACACGAAACAGGTGATGGGGCTGGATGAACTGCCTGAAGAACCGTTTATTGATACCGCCGGGCTGAATGTGGTTGTCCTGGGCGGAGGCGATACGGCAATGGACTGCGTTCGCACTGCGCTGCGTCACGGCGCAAGTCAGGTAACCTGCGCCTATCGTCGTGATGAAGCCAACATGCCGGGTTCGAAAAAAGAGGTAAAAAACGCGCGTGAAGAGGGGGCGAACTTTGAGTTTAACGTCCAGCCGGTTGAACTGGTGTTGAATGCCGATGGACGAGTCAGCGGCGTGCGTTTCTTACGTACCCAGCTTGGCGAGCCGGACGCGAATGGGCGTCGACGTCCGGTGCCGATCGCCGGGAGTGAGTTTGTTATGCCCGCAGACGCGGTGATCATGGCGTTTGGTTTCCACCCCCACGGTATGCCGTGGCTGGAGACGCATGGCGTTAAGGTCGATAACTGGGGACGCATTGCCGCCAACGTTGAGAGCGCGTACCGTTATCAAACCAGTAATCCGAAAATTTTTGCCGGCGGAGATGCGGTACGCGGTGCGGACCTGGTGGTCACGGCGATGGCCGAAGGGCGGCATGCTGCCCAGGGGATCGTTGACTGGCTGGGCGTAAAATCAGTCAAATCTCATTAATCGGCGAGTAGGCCGGATAAAACGCGTTAGCGTTGCCATCCGGCAATGTGCCGCATGCATGCCTGATGGCGCTTTGCTTATCAGGCCTACATTGTTCCAAGACAAACCCGGTTTCACGGCGTAGTATTATTTTTCACTTCTCGCCGTGGAGCCGGTATGTCGCAAAAAATTACCCTCATCAAAGATAAAGTCCTTTCTGATAACTACTTCATCCTGCGCAATATCACCTATGACCTGACCCGAAGTAATGGGGAGGTGATTCGTCACAAACGCGAGGTTTACGATCGCGGCAACGGTGCGACTATTCTGTTGTATAACGCTGAGAAAAAAACCGTGGTGCTCATCCGTCAGTTCCGCGTCGCGACCTGGGTCAACGGTAACGAAGACGGCCAACTGATTGAAACCTGCGCCGGGCTACTGGATAACGACGAACCGGAAGTGTGTATTCGTAAAGAGGCGATTGAAGAGACCGGCTATGAAGTGGGTGAAGTGCGTAAACTGTTCGAACTCTACATGTCGCCGGGCGGCGTAACGGAGCTGATCCATTTCTTTATCGCGCAATACAGCGACAGTCAGCGGGCAAACGCAGGCGGCGGTGTTGAAGATGAAGATATTGAGGTTCTGGAGCTACCGTTCACGCAGGCACTGGAAATGATTAAAACGGGTGAGATCCGTGACGGCAAAACGGTGCTGTTGTTGAACTACCTGCAGTCGTCGCACCTTATGGATTAACCTCCAGTATTAATATTTCTTTACAAATAGACGGCCAATCCGACGATTCTTATTGAGCCACATCAGTCGCGCAAGGAAGATACCGCTTAGGCTGTGTGTTTTGATTTCGGGGTTGTACCGTCCATGCGCTATCGCGTCATTTTCCTTTTCCTGCTCGGGCTGCTACCCGTTCGTTTGCTGTGGGCCGCGCCCGCGCAGCAGGCTTTTTCTGATTGGCAGGTGACGTGTAACAACCAGAATTTTTGCGTGGCGCGCAATACCGGAGAACATCACGGCCTGGTCATGACCCTCAGCCGCAGCGCTGGGGCGCACACCGATGCGGTGTTGCGTATTGAACAGGGAGGGCTGGAGCCTTCCCATGTTAAAGAGAGCGAAATTTCGCCGCGTCTGTTGCTGGATGGCGCCCCGCTTGCGCTTAGCGGTGAGCACTGGCGTATTACGCCCTGGCAACTGATGACCGATGATCCGGCCACTATTAGCGCATTTTTACAAACTGTACAGGACGCGAAGGCAATAACCCTGCAAAAAGGCGCGCAGAATCTTTCACTGATCGGATTAAAAGCCGCATTGTTGTTTATCGACGCCCAGCAAAAACGCGTTGGGAGCGAAACCGCATGGATCGAAAAAGGTGATGAGCCGCCGCTCAGCGTACCGCCAGCCCCGGCCCTGAAAGGTGTGGCTGTCATTAACCCAACGCCAACGCCCTTAACGCAACAAGAGCGCAGCGAGCTGCTGGATTATGGTAACTGGCGCATCAATGGTATTCGCTGCTCGATCGATCCACTGCGTCGCGAGATGCGCGTCACGGCCCTGACGGATGATAAAGCGCTACTGATGATCGGCTGCGAAGCTGGGGCGTATAACACTATCGATCTGGCGTGGATTGTTTCGCGCGCAAAACCGTTAACCTCCAGTGCCGTACGTTTGAGTCTCCCTTTTAAAACGGATGCCGAAAGTCGGGATATGGAGCTGACCAACGCCACGTTTGACGAGAAGTCGCGAGAACTGGTTACCCTCGCTAAAGGGCGAGGGTTGGCAGATTGCGGTATCCAGACGCGCTGGCGCTATGATGGACAGCGGTTTCGCCTGGCGCGTTATGCCCAGGAACCAAGTTGCGATAACTGGCATGGGCCAGATGCCTGGCCCACATTGTGGATCACGCGTTAAGCACTTTATGCGCTTTGGCGACGATGTTATCCACCGTAAAGCCGAAGAACGGGAACAACTTATCTGCCGGAGCCGATTCTCCATAACCGCTCATGCCGACAATTGCCCCTTTTAGGCCGACATATTTGTACCAGTAATCGGCAATGCCTGCTTCCACCGCCACGCGCGCGCTGACGTTTGCCGGTAAGACCGATTCCCGGTACGCCTCATCCTGAGCGTCAAAAATATCGGTTGAGGGCAGAGAAACCACGCGCACGTTACGGCCTTCACCGGTCAGTTTTTCCGCCGCCAGCAGCGTAATTTCCATTTCTGAACCGGTCGCAATCAAAATAACATCCGGTTTACCGCCGCTGTCCTTCAGCACATATCCTCCGCGGGCAATCTGCTGCACCTGTTCAGGCGTTCGCTCAACCTGCGCCAGATTTTGTCTGGAGAGGATTAGCGCCGTTGGCCCGTCATGGCGTTCGACCGCCAGCTTCCAGCCCACCGCGGCTTCGACCTGATCGCACGGTCGCCAGGTGCTGAAATTAGGCGTCAGACGCAGGCTGGCGAGCTGCTCGACGGCCTGGTGCGTAGGACCATCCTCCCCCAGACCAATCGAGTCGTGGGTATAAACCATGATTTGTCTGGCCTTCATCAGCGCCGCCATGCGCGCGGCATTACGGGCATATTCGACAAACATCAGGAACGTGGCGGTGTACGGTACAAAGCCACCGTGATGGGCGATACCGTTGGCAATCGCGGTCATGCCAAATTCCCGCACGCCGTAGTGGATGTAGTTTCCGGCCGGATCCTCTTTAAGTGAAGCGGAACCTTTCCAGATGGTCAGGTTGCTGGGCGCCAGATCCGCTGACCCGCCAAGCAGTTCAGGCAGTATCGGCCCGTAGGCGTTCAGGGTATTTTGTGAGGCCTTACGGGTGGCGATTTTGGCCGGATTAGCCTGTAAGTCGGTAATGTACTTCTGGGTTGTTTCTTCCCACTGTTCCGGTAGCCCGCCGCTCATTCGACGGGTAAATTCAGCCGCCAGCTCCGGGTGTGCTTGTTGATACGCCGCGAATTTCTCATTCCAGGCCTGTTGCGCTTTCTCACCTTTTTCCCGTGCATCCCACGCCCGGTAAATCTCTTTGGGGATCTCAAAAGCAGGATGGTGCCACCCCAGCTTCTGTCGGGTTAGCGCCACTTCTTCTTCACCCAGCGCGGCGCCGTGCGCTTCTTCTTTCCCGGCTTTATTCGGTGAGCCAAAACCAATCACCGTGCGGCAGATAATTAGCGATGGTTTATCGGTAACAGCCTGCGCTTCCTGAATGGCTTTTTTCACCGCCTCTGGGTCATGACCGTCAATCTCGTGCACCACATGCCAGTGATAAGCCTCAAAGCGTTTTGCAGTATCGTCGGTAAACCAGCCGTCGGTTTCACCGTCAATTGAGATGCCGTTGTGATCGTAGAAGCCAATGAGTTTGCCAAGCCCCAGCGTGCCCGCCAGCGAACAAGCCTCGTGTGAAATACCCTCCATCAGACAGCCGTCGCCCATAAAGACCCAGGTAAAGTGGTTAACAATCTCATGGTCCGGCTGGTTAAACTGCGCTGCCAGCGTACGTTCGGCAATGGCCATACCGACGGCGTTGGCTAAACCCTGACCCAGCGGTCCTGTCGTGGTTTCCACGCCCGGCGTGTAGCCAATTTCCGGGTGCCCTGGCGTCTTCGAATGGAGCTGACGGAAGTTCTTTAATTCTTCGATCGGCAGGTCGTAACCGGAAAGATGCAACAGGCTGTAAAGCAGCATTGAGGCGTGGCCGTTGGACAGAATAAACCGGTCACGATCGTACCAGGTGGGGTCGGTCGGGTTATGGCGTAGAAAATCGTTCCACAGAACTTCGGCGATATCGGCCATCCCCATTGGTGCTCCAGGGTGGCCGGAGTTAGCTTTTTGGACGGCATCCATACTTAGCGCACGAATGGCATTGGCAAGCTCTTTACGGGTCATAGGAAATACTCCTTGAAAAGTAAAGTGTTAGATGCGTGTTGTGATTCACACTTTTGGGAAAATTGCGGGAGTTGTCAGCAAAAAGCATAGCAGACAGGCATGGTATTGCTGGATTAAGCAGGTAACATGGTTGTTATAAATTGATAACAAATTCTTTCTTTGAATGGTGAGAGTTTGGGGACCTTCAAAGTTTGTACCGTTGACTGAGGTGATAATGTGCGGCTCAGTAGAATGGTTACCCGCGCCACTTTTTTGATAGATACGTGAAAGGAACAACAAGATGGATGACCAGTTAAAACAAAGCGCCCTCGATTTCCACGAATTTCCGGTACCCGGTAAAATCCAGGTTTCTCCGACCAAGCCTCTGGCAACGCAGCGCGACCTGGCGCTGGCCTACTCGCCGGGCGTGGCTGCACCGTGTCTTGAAATTGAAAAGGATCCGCTGGCAGCCTACAAATACACCGCGCGCGGCAACCTGGTTGCGGTTATTTCCAACGGCACAGCGGTGCTGGGCCTTGGCAACATTGGCGCGTTGGCCGGCAAACCGGTGATGGAAGGTAAAGGCGTTCTGTTTAAGAAATTCGCCGGGATCGACGTGTTCGACATTGAAGTCGATGAACTCGATCCGGATAAGTTTATCAATGTGGTTGCGGCCCTGGAGCCCACGTTTGGCGGTATCAACCTCGAAGATATTAAAGCGCCAGAGTGCTTCTACATTGAGCAAAAACTGCGCGAGCGCATGAATATTCCGGTCTTCCACGATGATCAGCACGGTACGGCAATCATCAGTACTGCCGCTATTCTGAACGGTCTGCGGGTGGTTGAGAAAAATATCTCTGACGTGCGCATGGTGGTGTCTGGTGCAGGTGCGGCGGCGATTGCCTGTATGAACCTGCTGGTAGCGCTGGGTATGCAGAAACACAATATTGTGGTCTGTGACTCCAAAGGTGTGATTTACAAAGACCGCGAACCGAACATGGCGGAAACCAAAGCGGCTTACGCGGTGGTGGATGACGGTAAGCGTACGCTGGATGATGTCATTGACGGCGCAGATATTTTCCTCGGCTGCTCGGGCCCGAAAGTGCTGACGCAGGAAATGGTTAAGGAGATGGCGCGTGCGCCAATGATTCTGGCACTCGCCAACCCGGAGCCGGAAATCCTGCCGCCGCTGGCAAAAGAGGTGCGTTCCGACGCCATCATCTGTACCGGTCGTTCAGACTACCCGAACCAGGTTAACAACGTCCTGTGCTTCCCGTTCATCTTCCGCGGTGCGCTGGACGTTGGTGCTACCGCCATCAACGAAGAGATGAAACTGGCGGCGGTGCACGCCATTGCTGAGCTGGCGCATGCCGAGCAGAGTGAAGTGGTGGCCTCTGCTTATGGCGATCAGGACCTGAGCTTCGGCCCGGAATACATCATTCCGAAACCGTTCGACCCGCGTCTGATCGTCAAAATCGCCCCTGCTGTGGCGAAAGCGGCGATGGACTCCGGCGTGGCAACGCGTCCGATTGCCGACTTTGACGCTTACATCGATAAGCTGACCGAATTCGTCTACAAAACCAACCTGTTCATGAAGCCGATTTTCTCCCTGGCACGCAAAGCGCCGAAGCGCGTGGTGCTGACCGAAGGGGAAGAGGCGCGCGTATTGCATGCTACCCAGGAGCTGATTACTTTAGGGCTGGCAAAACCGATCCTGATCGGTCGTCCAAGCGTTATTGAAATGCGTATCCAGAAACTGGGGTTGCAGATCAAAGCAGGCGTCGATTTTGAAATCGTCAACAATGAGTCCGATCCGCGCTTTAAAGAGTACTGGAGCGAGTACTACCAGATTATGAAGCGTCGTGGGATTACCCAGGAGCAGGCGCAGCGTGCGGTGATCGCCAACACCACGGTGATCGGCGCAATCATGGTACAGCGCGGCGAAGCGGATGCGATGATCTGCGGTACGATTGGCGACTACCATGAGCACTTCAGCGTGGTGAAAGAGGTGTTTGGTCATCGTGATGGCGTGCATACTGCCGGAGCGATGAACGCCTTGCTGCTGCCAAGCGGTAACACCTTTATCGCCGATACTTACGTCAACGACGATCCTACGCCTGAGCAACTGGCTGAAATCGCCGTGATGGCGGCAGAGACCGTGCGTCGCTTTGGTATTGAACCGAAGGTAGCGTTGCTCTCGCACTCCAACTTTGGTTCCTCTGACTGCCCGTCGGCCAGCAAAATGCGCGAAGCGCTGGAGCTGATTAAGGCGCGTGCGCCAGAGTTGATGATTGACGGCGAAATGCACGGCGATGCTGCGCTGGTGGAAAGCATCCGTAATGACCGCATGCCGGACAGTCCGTTGAAAGGCTCTGCAAATATTCTGGTGATGCCGAATATGGAAGCGGCCCGTATTAGTTACAACTTACTACGCGTTTCCAGTTCTGAAGGCGTAACGGTGGGCCCGGTGCTTATGGGGGTTGCGAAACCTGTTCATGTATTAACGCCGATCGCCTCTGTTCGTCGTATCGTTAATATGGTGGCGCTGGCGGTTGTAGAAGCTCAAACGCAGCCGCTGTAATTTCACTTTAATTTATTTCCGGCGCGGGTTTCTCCCGCGCCTTTTTATTTTCCCTTTCTTAGTGATCTACTTCACCTTTTAAACCTGGTTGCCGAATTTTGTTATTTACTCTGACAAAAAATTGCCACGATGAGGGCAGTTTTAGCGGAGGCGGTGAGCAATGGAAAAAGAACGCATTATTCAGGAATTTGTGCCGGGGAAACAGGTCACGCTGGCGCATCTCATTGCGCACCCCGGCGAGGAATTAGCGAAAAAGATCGGCGTTCCCGAAGCGGGCGCTATCGGCATCATGACGCTGACGCCAGGCGAAACCGCGATGATTGCCGGTGACTTAGCCATGAAGGCGGCGGATGTACATATCGGTTTTCTCGATAGATTCAGCGGTGCACTGGTGATCTACGGCTCGGTAGGCGCAGTAGAAGAAGCGTTATTACAGACGGTAAGCGGTCTGGGTCGATTATTAAATTTCACTTTGTGTAACCTGACAAAAAGTTAATCAGAGGCGGCGATGAAACGTATTGCGTTTGTCGGTACGGTGGGGGCGGGGAAAACAACGCTCTTTAATGCGCTACAGGGGAATTATTCCCTCGCCAGAAAAACACAGGCCGTGGAGTTTAATGAAAATGGCGATATCGATACGCCAGGGGAATATTTTAGCCATCCGCGCTGGTATCACGCCTTAATTACCACGCTGCAGGATGTCGATACGTTGATTTATATACACGCGGCAAATGATAAAGAAAGTCGCTTACCTGCCGGGCTGTTGGATATCGGCGCCAGTAAACGACAAATCGCCGTTATCAGCAAAACGGACATGCCGGATGCCGACGTCGCCGCAACGCGACAACTACTTCGTGGGATGGGGTTTCAGGAGCCGATTTTTGAGCTCAATAGCCATGACCCACGTAGCGTGCAGCACCTGGTGGATTATCTGACTGAGCTCAGCCAAAAGGAGGAAAGGGCAGGTGAAAAAACTCATCACAGCTAACGATATTCGTGCGGCCCACGCACGCGGCGAACAGGAAATGTCGGTTGTTCTGCGCGCCAGCATCATCACCCCGGAGGCGCGCGAAGTTGCGGAGCTGCTGGGCGTTACCATCAGTGAATGCGATGAATCCGCGCCAACTGCTGCTGTACCGGCGGCGGTTGATGATGGCAAAACGGAAAGCCAGCGCATTCGCGAAACCATCATTGCGCAGTTACCGGAAGGGCAGTTTACCGAAAGCCTGGTCGCCCAGCTGATGGACAAAGTTATGAAGGAGAAGCAGTCGCTGGAGCAGGGCGGAATGCAGCCGAGTTTTAGCTCGGTAACCGGCAAAGGCGGCGTCAAAGTCATCGACGGCAGCAGCGTGAAGTTTGGTCGTTTTGACGGCGCGCAGCCGCACTGCGTGGGCTTAACCGATCTGGTGACCGACCAGGACGGTAGCAGCATGGCCGCCGGGTTCATGCAGTGGGATAACGCTTTTTTCCCATGGACGCTGAACTACGACGAAATCGACATGATTCTGGAAGGCGAGCTGCACGTTCGCCACGAAGGCGAAACCATGATTGCAAAAGCCGGGGACGTCATGTTTATCCCGAAAGGTTCCAGCATCGAATTTGGTACGCCATCGACGGTGAAGTTTCTGTATGTGGCCTGGCCTGCGAACTGGCAGTCCTGCTAAGGCGGATGTATGAAGGATTTCATTACCGAAGCATGGCTCAGAGCGAATCATACGCTCAGCGAAGGGGCTGAAATTCATCTCCCCGCTGACGCTCGCCTGACGCCGTCTGCCCGGGAATTACTGGAAAGCCGACATCTGCGTATTAAGTTTATCGACGAGCAGGGCAGCCTGTTTATTGATGACGAAGAACAGCAGCCGCAGCCGGTGCATGGATTAACCAGCAGCGATACGCATCCACAGGCCAGCTGCGAACTGTGCCATCAACCGGTGGCGAAGAAACCGGACACCCTGACGCATCTGACGGCGGACAAGATGGTCGCCAAAAGTGACCCTCGGCTGGGATTTCGCGCCGCGCTGGACAGCACCATCGCCCTGGCTGTGTGGTTGCAGATTGAGATGACAGAACCGTGGCAGCCGTGGCTGGCGGATATCCGCTCGCGCCTGGGCAATATTATGCGCGCTGACGCCATGGATGAGCCGCTGGCAGCACAAGCTGTCGTGGGTTTAAGTGACGAAGATTTACACCGTCTTTCTCATCAACCGCTGCGCTATCTGGACCACGACCACCTGGTGCCTGAAGCCAGCCACGGACGTGATTGCGCGCTGCTTAATCTGCTGCGTACCAAAGTCCGTGAAACGGAGACGGTGGCGGCCCAGGTGTTCATCACTCGCAGTTTTGAGGTTATGCGACCGGACATTATGCAGGCGCTCAACCGCCTTTCCAGTACGGTCTACGTGATGATGATTCTGAGCGTTGCGAAGCATCCGCTGACGGTTAACCAAATTCAACAGCGACTGGGGGAGAAGCAATGATCATTGAACGTGCTCGTCAACTCGCCCAACGCTCACCGGCACGGGTGGTGTTCCCGGATGCGCTGGATGTCCGGGTGCTGAAGGCGGCGAATTACCTGCATCAGCACGGTCTGGCACATCCCATTCTCGTCGCCAGCCCGTTTGCGCTGCGCCAGTTTGCCCTCAGCCATCGGGTGGCAATGGATGGCATTCAGGTTATCGATCCGCAAAGCAATCAGCCAATGCGCGAAGAGTTTGCGCTGCGCTGGCTGGCCCGCGCGGGAGATAAAACGCCTGCGGATGCGCTGGAAAAACTCAACGATCCGCTGATGTTCGCCGCTGCAATGGTCAGCGCGGGTAAAGCTGACGTCTGTATTGCGGGCAATCTCTCATCAACAGCGAACGTGCTGCGTGCCGGATTACGCATTATCGGGCTACAGCCTGGCTGTAAAACGCTGTCGTCAATTTTCCTGATGCTGCCGCAGTACCTTGGTTCGTCATTAGGTTTTGCCGATTGCAGCGTCGTGCCGCAGCCCACCGCCGCACAGTTGGCGGATATTGCAATTGCCAGCGCGCAGACATGGCAGGTGATCACTGGTGAAGAGCCGCGCGTCGCCATGCTGTCGTTTTCAAGCAATGGCAGTGCTCGCCATCCTAACGTCGCTAACGTGCAGCAGGCGACCGAGATCGTTCGTGAGCGTGCCCCGCAGCTTACCGTGGACGGAGAACTGCAATTTGATGCCGCCTTTGTTCCGGATGTCGCAGCGCAAAAAGCGCCCGCCAGTCCGTTAAAGGGCAATGCCAATGTGATGGTCTTCCCATCGCTCGAGGCAGGCAATATTGGCTACAAAATCGCTCAGCGTCTGGGAGGGTATCGCGCAGTAGGTCCGTTGATTCAAGGGCTTGCCGCACCGCTTCATGATCTCTCTCGTGGCTGTAGCGTACAGGAAATTATCGAACTGGCGTTGGTGGCAGCAGTGCCGCGCCAGACTGACGTGAGTCGTGAAAACGCCTCACAAACACTGGTTGTTTAGGTCCCGTTCTGGACCCCTTAATGAGAGGAAAACACAATGGAAGCATTAGGAATGATTGAAACCCGGGGCCTGGTTGCACTGATTGAGGCTTCTGACGCAATGGTTAAAGCGGCACGGGTGAAACTGGTTGGCGTGAAGCAGATCGGTGGCGGTCTGGTCACTGCCATGGTCCGTGGCGACGTAGCGGCATGTAAAGCTGCAACGGACGCAGGTGCTGCGGCTGCACAGCGTATTGGCGAGCTGGTTTCAGTACACGTGATCCCACGTCCGCACGGCGATCTGGAAGAAGTGTTCCCGATCAGCTTTAAAGGCGACAGCAACGACATGTAAGTCGTCCATGTGACGCCACAGACTTCATTGCTGGCGTCACCCTCTCTCCTTTTCACATTACCTTCTGCGGAGGGTAGGGGGAGGTTTTACCTGAAATATGCCACGGAGGCGCGTATGAAACTGGCAATCGTTACAGGACAAATTGTTTGTACCGTACGCCATCAGGGGCTCGCGCACGACAAGTTGCTGATGGTGGAAATGATTGACGCCCAGGGAAATCCCGACGGGCAATGTGCTGTTGCTATCGACAGCATCGGGGCGGGAACCGGAGAGTGGGTGCTGCTGGTCAGCGGAAGCTCAGCCCGTCAGGCGCACCGGAATGAATCATCACCTGTCGATCTGTGCGTGATTGGCATTGTCGATGAAGTGGTGGCAGGTGGTCAGGTGATCTTCCATAAATAAGGCAGAAAATCATGAATCAACAGGATATTGAACAGGTCGTGAAAGCGGTGCTGCTGAAAATGAAAGACAGCAGCCAACCGGTCAGTGCCGTTCAAGAAATGGGCGTTTTTGCCTCCCTGGATGACGCAGTGGCGGCAGCAAAACTGGCCCAGCAGGGGCTGAAAAGCGTTGCCATGCGCCAACTGGCTATCACGGCTCTACGTGAGGCGGGCGAAAAGCACGCCAGAGAATTAGCGGAACTTGCCGTCACAGAAACCGGCATGGGACGCGTTGAAGATAAATTTGCCAAAAACGTGGCGCAGGCGCGCGGCACGCCGGGGGTGGAATGCCTGTCTCCACAGGTCCTTACCGGCGATAACGGCCTGACGCTGATTGAAAATGCGCCGTGGGGCGTGGTGGCCTCGGTGACGCCGTCCACCAACCCGGCCGCTACCGTCATTAACAACGCCATCAGCCTGATTGCCGCTGGCAACAGCGTGGTCTTCGCACCGCATCCGGCGGCGAAAAAAGTCTCTCAGCGCGCTATCACTCTGCTTAACCAGGCGGTGGTTGCCGCAGGCGGTCCGGCAAACCTGCTGGTTACCGTTGCCAACCCGGATATCGAAACCGCCCAACGTCTGTTTAAGTACCCAGGTATCGGCCTGCTGGTGGTGACCGGCGGTGAAGCCGTAGTGGATGCCGCGCGTAAGCACACCAACAAACGTCTGATTGCCGCCGGCGCAGGTAATCCGCCGGTGGTGGTTGATGAAACGGCCGACCTGGCGCGCGCGGCGCAGTCGATCGTTAAAGGCGCTTCGTTTGACAACAACATCATCTGCGCCGACGAAAAAGTGCTGATCGTGGTCGATAGCGTCGCTGATGAACTGATGCGTCTGATGGAAAGCCAGCATGCGGTGAAACTGACTGCGGCTCAGGCCGACCAGTTGCAGCCGGTGCTGCTGAAAAATATCGATGAGCGCGGTAAAGGCACGGTCAGTCGTGACTGGGTAGGCCGCGATGCAGGAAAAATCGCTGCGGCGATTGGTCTGAACGTACCGGATCAAACCCGGCTGTTATTCGTCGAAACCTCAGCGACGCATCCGTTTGCCGTCACCGAACTGATGATGCCGGTTCTGCCGGTTGTGCGAGTCGCCAACGTTGATGAAGCCATCGAACTGGCGGTCAAGCTTGAAGGCGGCTGCCACCATACGGCGGCGATGCACTCGCGCAATATCGACAACATGAACCGTATGGCAAACGCCATTGATACCAGCATTTTCGTCAAGAACGGACCGTGTATTGCCGGTCTTGGACTGGGCGGTGAAGGCTGGACCACGATGACCATTACCACACCAACCGGGGAAGGGGTGACCAGTGCGCGTACGTTTGTGCGCCTGCGTCGCTGTGTGTTGGTAGACGCCTTCAGAATTGTATAAGGAGTAAATGAGATGGCGCACGACGAACAACGTTGGTTGACACCCAGACTGCTAAAAGCGGCAACGCTATGTAACCAGACGCCCGCAAAGAGCGATTCACCGCTGTGGTTGGGCATTGATTTGGGAACGTGTGATGTGGTGTCGATGGTTGTGGACAGTGACGGACAGCCGGTCGCGGTTTGCCTGGACTGGGCCGATGTCGTGCGCGATGGCATCGTCTGGGATTTCTTTGGTGCGGTGACCATCGTTCGTCGCCATCTCGATACGCTCGAACAACAACTGGGTTGCCGTTTTACCCATGCGGCAACCTCGTTTCCACCGGGAACTGACCCACGCATCTCTATTAACGTGCTGGAGTCTGCCGGGCTTGAAGTGAGCCATGTCCTCGACGAACCAACCGCGGTGGCGGATCTGTTGCAGCTTGATAACGCCGGCGTGGTGGATATTGGTGGTGGCACTACCGGGATTGCGATTGTTAAACAGGGCAAAGTGACTTACTCCGCTGATGAAGCGACTGGCGGGCACCATATCTCTCTGACGCTGGCCGGGAACCGTCGTATCCAGTTGGAAGAAGCCGAGCAGTACAAGCGCAGCAATGGCAAAGAAATCTGGCCAGTGGTTAAGCCGGTCTACGAAAAGATGGCGGAGATCGTGGCTCACCATATAGCAGGACAGGGCATCGCTGACTTGTGGTTGGCCGGTGGCTCCTGTATGCAGCCGGGCGTTGATGAACTGTTTCGTAAGCGTTTCCCGGAACTGCAGGTGCATTTACCCCAGCACAGCCTGTTTATGACCCCGCTGGCGATTGCAAATAGCGGAAAAGAAAAAGCGGAAGGAATCTATGCAAGCTGAATTGCAGACCGCGCTCTTTCAGGCATTCGATACCCTGAATCTGCAACGCGTAAAAACGTTTAGCGTTCCACCGGTTACGTTATGTGGACTGGGAGCGCTCAGTACCTGCGGACAGGAAGCACAAACGCGCGGACTGACGCATATGTTCGTCATGGTTGACAGCTTTCTGCATCAGGCGGGGATGACCGCCGCACTGGAGCGCAGCCTGGCGATGAAAGGTGTGGCAATGACGCTGTGGCCATGTCCGGTAGGTGAACCGTGCATTACGGACGTCTGCGCGGCAGTCGCGCAACTGCGTGAATCAAAGTGCGACGGTGTCGTGGCTTTCGGCGGCGGTTCCGTGCTGGATGCCGCCAAGGCAGTGGCGTTGCTGGTGACCAATCCTACCCAGACGCTGGCTGACATGGACGAGCGTAGCGTGTTACGCCCGCGTCTGCCGCTGATTGCCGTACCGACTACCGCCGGAACGGGCTCAGAAACCACGAACGTCACGGTGATTATCGACGCCGCGACCGGACTCAAAAAAGTGCTGGCCCACGCAACCCTGATGCCGGATGTGGCGATCCTTGACGCCGCATTGACGGAAGGCGTGCCTGCACACGTAACGGCGATGACCGGGATTGATGCACTGACGCACGCCGTTGAAGCGTATAGCGCACTGAACGCGACGCCGTTTACCGACAGCCTGGCGATTGGCGCGATAGCGATGATCGGTAAATCGCTGCCGAAGGCCGTCGGCTACGGTCAGGATCTGGCTGCGCGCGAAAGCATGCTGCTGGCTTCCTGTATGGCCGGGATGGCGTTTTCCAGCGCTGGGCTTGGCCTGTGCCATGCGATGGCGCACCAGCCGGGAGCGACGTTGCACATCCCGCACGGACAGGCTAACGCCATGCTGCTGCCCACGGTAATGGGATTCAACCGCATGGTGTGTCGTGAGCGCTTTAGCCATATCGGACGCGCGTTAACCAATAAGAAATCGGACGATCGTGATGCTATCAACGCGGTCAGCGAGTTGATTAGCGAAGTGGGCCAGACCAAACGACTCTCTGACGTTGGGGCAAAGCCCGAGCAGTACAGCGCATGGGCTCACGCCGCGCTGGAGGATATTTGTATTCGCAGTAACCCACGCACCGCCACGCAGGCACAGATCATCGACCTGTACGCGGCTGCCGGGTAATGCCTGTAGGCCGGATAAGGTGCTCGCACCGCCATCCGGCAATAACACGGCGTTAATGCCGGAGGCGACGTAAACGTCTTATCCGGCCTACAAATCACAAATGACAGGGAGTAGGGGCTATGGGAATTAACGAAATCATCATGTACATCATGATGTTCTTTATGCTGATTGCCGCCGTGGACAGGATCCTGTCGCAGTTCGGCGGTTCGGCACGCTTCCTCGGTAAGTTCGGTAAGAGTATTGAGGGATCGGGCGGCCAGTTTGAAGAAGGTTTTATGGCGATGGGGGCACTGGGGCTGGCGATGGTCGGTATGACCGCGCTGGCACCGGTTCTGGCGCATGTGCTCGGGCCAGTAATTATTCCGCTGTATGAAATGCTGGGCGCGAACCCGTCGATGTTTGCCGGAACGCTGCTGGCGTGCGATATGGGCGGCTTCTTCCTGGCGAAAGAACTGGCGGGCGGCGACGTTGCGGCGTGGCTGTACTCTGGCCTGATCCTCGGGGCGATGATGGGGCCGACGCTGGTCTTCTCCATTCCGGTTGCGCTGGGGATTATTGAACCGTCTGACCGTCGTTATCTGGCGCTGGGCGTGCTGGCGGGTATTGTCACCATTCCGATTGGTTGTATTGCGGGCGGTTTGATTGCGATGTACTCCGGCGTCGAAATCAACGGACAGCCGGTGGAGTTCACCTTCGCGCTGATCCTGATGAATATGATCCCGGTGCTGATCGTGGCTGTGCTGGTGGCGCTGGGACTGAAATTCATCCCGGAAAAAATGATCAACGGCTTCCAGATCTTCGCGAAATTCCTGGTGGCGCTGATCACCATCGGCCTCGCAGCAGCGGTGGTCAAATTCCTGCTCGGCTGGGAGCTGATCCCAGGTCTTGATCCTATCTTCATGGCTCCGGGCGACAAGCCGGGTGAAGTGATGCGCGCCATCGAAGTTATCGGTTCTATTTCCTGCGTACTGCTCGGTGCGTACCCAATGGTACTGCTGCTGACCCGCTGGTTTGAAAAACCGCTGATGAGCGTCGGTAACCTGTTAAAAATCAATAATATTGCGGCTGCCGGTATGGTTGCGACGCTGGCGAACAACATCCCAATGTTCGGCATGATGAAGAATATGGATACCCGCGGCAAAGTGATCAACTGCGCCTTTGCGGTCTCCGCGGCCTTTGCTCTGGGTGACCACTTAGGCTTCGCCGCTGCCAACATGAACGCGATGATCTTCCCGATGATTGTCGGCAAGTTGATTGGCGGCGTGACGGCGATTGGTGTGGCTATGCTGTTGGTACCGAAAGATGAAGATGTGCCAGCAGAAGTAGAAACCAACCCGGAGGCGCAATCGTGAATACTCGCCAGCTACTGAGCGTCGGTATCGATATCGGCACCACTACCACTCAGGTGATTTTCTCGCGCCTTGAGTTAGTCAACCGTGCGGCAGTGTCGCAGGTGCCGCGCTACGAATTCATCAAACGCGAAATTAGCTGGCAAAGCCCGGTGTTCTTTACCCCCGTTGATAAGCAGGGCGGGTTGAAAGAGGCCGAACTTAAGGCGCTGATCCTCGCCCAGTATCAGGCGGCGGGTATTGCGCCTGAGACTGTCGATTCCGGCGCGATCATCATCACCGGAGAAAGTGCCAAAACCCGTAATGCGCGTCCGGCGGTGATGACGCTCTCTCAGTCGCTGGGGGATTTTGTTGTGGCCAGCGCCGGTCCGCATCTGGAATCGGTGATTGCCGGTCACGGTGCGGGGGCACAAACCCTGTCCGAGCAGAAGTTGTGCCGCGTACTGAATATCGACATCGGTGGCGGTACGTCGAACTACGTTCAGTTTGATGCTGGAAAGGTCAGCGGTTCGGCTTGCCTCAACGTCGGCGGGCGACTGCTGGAAACGAACGGCCAGGGACGAGTAGTACATGCGCATCAGCCGGGGCAGATGATTGTTGATGACGTATTTGGTCCGGGCACCGACGCCCGAACCCTCAATGCGGCGCAGCTTGTTCAGGTAGCCCGACGGATGGCGGCGCTGATTGTGGAGGTGATTGACGGCACGTTATCACCGCTGGCGCAGGCGCTGATGCAAACCGGCCTGTTACCGGCGGGCGTGAAACCGGAAGTGATTACGTTGTCCGGCGGGGTGGGCGAGTGCTACCGCAACCAACCAGCCGATCCGTTCTGTTTTTCCGACATTGGCCCGCTGTTAGCAACGGCGCTGCATGAACATCCGCGCCTGCGTGAGATGAACGTGCAGTTCCCGGCGCAAACCGTGCGCGCCACGGTGATTGGCGCCGGTGCGCATACGCTGTCGCTTTCGGGCAGCACCATCTGGCTGGAAGGCGTGGCGCTTCCGCTGCGCAATCTGCCGGTGGCGATTCCGGTTAATGAGGCTGATTTGGTGGCCGCCTGGCAACAGGCGCTAATGCAGCTCGATCTGGACCCGCAAACGGACGCCTACGTGCTGGCGCTGCCCGGTTCGCTGCCGGTGCGCTATGCCGCGCTGTTAACGGTGATTGATGCGCTGCTGGCCTTTGTCGCGCGCTATCCGAATCCGCATCCCCTGCTGGTGGTAGCTGAGCAGGATTTTGGTAAGGCCCTGGGCATGCTGTTACGCCCACAGTTACAGCAACACCCGCTGGCAGTCATCGATGAGGTGGTTGTCCGGGCGGGGGACTATATCGACATTGGTACGCCTCTTTTTGGCGGATCGGTTGTGCCGGTGACGGTGAAATCACTCGCATTTCCTTCCTGAGGGAACGACTTATGAAACTAAAGACCACATTGTTCGGCAATGTTTATCAGTTTAAGGATGTTAAAGAGGTGCTGGCAAAAGCCAACGAACTGCGTTCGGGGGATGTGCTGGCAGGAGTGGCCGCAACCAGTTCGCAGGAGCGCGTGGCGGCCAAGCAGGTACTGTCGGAAATGACGGTGGCGGATATCCGCAATAACCCGGTGATTTCCTATGAAGAGGACTGTGTTACTCGTCTGATTCAGGATGACGTCAACGAGACGGCCTATAACCGTATCAAAAACTGGAGTATCAGCGAGCTGCGCGAGTACGTGCTGAGCGATGAAACCTCCGTTGATGACATTGCGTTTACGCGCAAAGGGTTAACGTCGGAAGTGGTCGCTGCGGTAGCAAAAATCTGCTCTAACGCGGACCTGATCTACGGCGGTAAGAAAATGCCGGTGATCAAAAAGGCCAATACCACCATCGGTCTGCCGGGCACCTTCAGCTGCCGTTTGCAGCCGAACGACACCCGTGATGACGTGCAGAGTATTGCCGCACAAATCTACGAAGGGCTGTCCTTCGGGGCGGGCGATGCGGTGATCGGCGTAAACCCGGTAACAGATGACGTGGAAAACTTAAGCCGCGTACTGGATACCGTGTACGGCGTTATCGATAAATTCAACATTCCGACCCAGGGCTGCGTACTGGCGCACGTTACCACCCAGATTGAAGCGATTCGTCGCGGCGCGCCGGGGGGGCTTATCTTCCAGAGTATCTGTGGTAGCGAAAAAGGCTTAAAAGAGTTTGGCGTGGAGCTGGCAATGCTGGATGAAGCGCGCGCCGTGGGCGCTGAATTCAACCGTATTGCCGGGGAAAACTGCCTGTACTTCGAAACCGGACAAGGTTCTGCACTCTCCGCTGGCGCTAACTTCGGCGCCGATCAGGTGACAATGGAAGCGCGTAACTACGGGCTGGCGCGGCACTACGATCCGTTCCTCGTGAACACCGTCGTGGGCTTTATCGGGCCGGAGTATCTCTACAATGACCGTCAGATCATTCGTGCGGGTCTGGAAGATCACTTCATGGGCAAGCTGAGCGGCATCTCAATGGGCTGTGACTGCTGCTACACCAACCATGCTGATGCTGACCAGAACCTTAACGAAAACCTGATGATTCTGCTCGCCACCGCTGGCTGCAACTACATCATGGGCATGCCGCTCGGTGACGACATCATGCTCAACTATCAGACCACCGCCTTCCATGACACCGCGACCGTGCGTCAGCTGCTGAACCTGCGTCCGTCGCCGGAGTTTGAACGCTGGCTGGAAACCATGGGCATTATGGCAAACGGTCGCCTGACCAAACGGGCGGGCGATCCGTCACTGTTCTTCTGATGACGCGGGGATGACACACGATGGATCAAAAACAGATTGAAGAAATTGTACGCAGCGTAATGGCGTCAATGGGTGAGTCGCAGCCGCAGGCTCAAGAACCGTCAGCACCAGCAAAATGCAGCACCACGCAGTGCGCCACGCCGACCGGTGAAAGCTGCGCGATGGACTTAGGCTCAGCTGAAGCCAAAGCGTGGATAGGCGTTGAGAATCCGCACCGCGCGGAGGTGTTGACTGAACTGCGGCGCAGTACCGCGGCGCGTGTATGTACCGGGCGCGCTGGTCCTCGTCCGCGCACCCAGGCGTTACTGCGCTTCCTGGCCGATCACTCGCGTTCGAAAGATACGGTATTGAAAGAAGTGCCGGAAGAGTGGGTAAAAGCGCAAGGGCTGCTGGAAGTACGCTCGGAAATCAGCGACAAAAACCTGTATCTGACGCGCCCGGATCTTGGTCGTCGTCTGAGTGCGGAAGCCATTGAAGCGCTGAAATCGCAGTGTGTAATGAACCCGGATGTGCAGGTGATTATCTCTGATGGCTTGTCTACCGACGCTATCACCGCCAACTACGAAGAGATTCTGCCGCCGCTGTTGTCAGGCTTAAAACAGGCCGGACTGAAGGTCGGGACCCCGTTCTTCGTTCGCTATGGTCGCGTGAAAATCGAAGATCAGATCGGCGAGCTGCTGGGTGCGAAAGCGGTGATCCTGCTGGTGGGTGAACGTCCGGGCCTCGGCCAGTCGGAAAGTCTCTCCTGCTACGCCGTCTATTCGCCGCGCGTGGCGACGACCGTAGAAGCTGACCGTACCTGTATCTCGAACATTCACCAGGGCGGTACGCCACCGGTTGAAGCAGCGGCGGTAATTGTGGATTTGGCCAAGCGCATGCTGGAGCAAAAAGCCTCCGGCATCAATATGACCCGTTAAGGAGGCATCATGCCAGCATTAGATTTGATTAGACCTTCAGTCACCGCAATGCGCGTGATTGCCTCGGTAAATGACGGTTTTGCCCGTGAGCTTAAATTACCGCCACATATACGTAGCCTCGGACTCATCACAGCAGATTCTGATGACGTGGCGTATATTGCCGCAGACGAAGCGACAAAACAGGCGATGGTGGAAGTGGTTTATGGCCGCTCGCTGTATGCCGGTGCGGCGCATAGTCCCTCTCCAACCTCGGGCGAAGTACTGATTATGCTCGGTGGACCCAACCCGGCTGAAGTTCGCGCGGGTCTGGACGCGATGGTCGCCAATATTGAAAGCGGTGTAGCGTTCCAGTGGGCGAATGACGCAGAAGATACCGCCTTCCTGGCGCACGTGGTTTCGCGTACCGGTTCGTATCTTTCCGCGACCGCAGGATGCCGACTTGGCGATCCAATGGCGTATCTGGTGGCGCCGCCGCTGGAAGCGACGTTTGGTATTGATGCGGCGCTGAAATCTGCTGATGTACAACTGGTGACCTACGTGCCACCGCCGTCAGAAACCAACTATTCAGCCGCGTTTTTGACCGGTAGCCAGGCCGCTTGTAAAGCCGCATGTAACGCCTTTGCTGATGCCGTTCTGGATATTGCCCGTAATCCAATCCAGCGCGCGTAAGAGAGGTTGTGATGATCAATGCACTGGGATTACTGGAAGTGGATGGCATGGTGGCTGCCGTAGACGCGGCGGATGCCATGCTGAAAGCCGCGAACGTACGCCTGCTGAGCCACGAAGTGCTCGATCCTGGCAGGCTGACGCTGGTGGTGGAAGGCGATCTGGCGGCGTGCCGCGCAGCGCTGGATGCCGGCAGCGCCGCCGCAGCGCGTACGGGCCGTGTTATCAGCCGTAAGGAGATAGGCCGACCGGACGATGACACCCAGTGGCTGATCGGCGGTTTTAAGCGCCAGCCGAAGAAACCAGAACAGAAGCCAGAAGTGAAAACAGACGTAAAAGCAGAGAAGACACAGGACGCCCCGTTAACGTCTGAATCCTCTGAACAACTTCTGACGCTGTTAGCATCGGTCCGTCAAGGAATGACGGCAGGGGAAGTGGCTGCCCACTTTGGCTGGTCACTTGATGAAGCCAGAAAGGCGCTGGAACAGCTCTTTTCTGACGGAGCGTTGCGTAAACGCAGTAGTCGCTATCGCTTAAAAAATTAACCTGTCGGAGGGCCGGGGGCTTCGTTGAAGCTTCCGGCTTAAAAGATCATGAAAAAGAACCGTACTGCAAACCTGCACCATCTTTATCATGAAGTGTTACCCGAAGACGTTAAACTTACGCCGAAAGTGGAGGTGGACAACGTTCACCAGCGGCGAACAACGGATGTATATGAGCATGCGCTGACGATTACCGCCTGGCAGCAGATTTACGATCAGCTGCATCCGGGAAAATTTCATGGCGAGTTCACGGAAATCCTGCTCGACGATATTCAGGTTTTCCGTGAATACACCGGACTCGCGCTGCGCCAGTCGTGTCTTGTCTGGCCGAACTCGTTCTGGTTTGGCATTCCGGCCACGCGCGGCGAACAGGGGTTTATTGGCGCCCAATGTCTGGGCAGTGCTGAAATTGCCACCCGACCTGGCGGGACGGAGTTTGAACTGAGTACGCCGGATGATTACACCATTCTGGGGGTTGTCATTTCGGAAGAGGCGATTGCCCGTCAGGCCAACTTCCTGCATAACCCGGAAAGGGTGCTGCATATGCTGCGCAACCAGTCGGCGCTGGAAGTCAAAGAACAGCACAAAGCCGCGCTATGGGGCTTTGTGCAGCAGGCGCTGGCAACGTTTAGCGAAAATCCAGAAAACCTGCGTCAACCTGCGGTACGCAAAGTGTTGGGCGATAACCTGCTGCTGGCGATGGGGACCATGCTGGAAGAAGCGCAGCCGATTATAACCGCTGAGAGCATCAGCCATCAGAGCTATCGTCGTTTGCTGTCGCGTGCGCGCGAGTATGTGTTGGAAAACATGTCAGAGCCGCTGACCGTGCTCGATCTGTGTAACCAACTGCACGTCAGCCGTCGGACGTTGCAAAACGCCTTTCACGCGATCCTGGGGATTGGTCCGAATGCCTGGTTAAAACGTATTCGCCTGAACGCCGTGCGTCGCGAGCTGATAAGTCCGTGGTCGCAGAGTGTGACGGTGAAAGATGCCGCCATGCAGTGGGGGTTCTGGCATTTAGGGCAGTTTGCTACCGACTACCAGCAGTTGTTTGCGGAAAAACCGTCGTTGACGCTGCATCAGCGTATGCGGCAGTGGGCATGATAAGATTATGGTGCCGGATGTGACGCTTTGCGTCTTATCCGGCCTACGGGTTGTAGGCCTGATAAGCGTCGCGCCATCAGGCAATTACACCCAGTCGCGGACCTGAATAAATTCGCTAAGGGCAGCTTCCGGGCTGTTCGCTTCCGGCTGCCAGTCATACTCCCAGCGCACCAGCGGCGGCATCGACATCAGAATCGATTCCGTGCGCCCACCGGTCTGCAGACCGAACAATGTGCCGCGATCCCACACCAGGTTAAATTCGACATAGCGCCCGCGACGATAAAGCTGGAAGCTGCGCTCGCGTTCACCCCAATTTATCGCTTTACGTCGCTCAACAATGGGCAGGTACGCCTCGGTGTAACCTTGCCCCACCGCCTGCATAAAGGCGAAACAGTGGTCGAAACCCGGCGTATTCAAATCATCGAAAAACAGCCCGCCAATGCCGCGCTGCTCGTTGCGATGTTTAAGGAAGAAGTAGTCATCGCACCACTTTTTGTAACGGGGATAAATGTCTTCACCGAACGGCTGACACAGATCCCGCGCCGTACGGTGCCAGTGTACCGCATCCTCTTCAAAGCCGTAGTAGGGCGTTAAGTCAAAGCCGCCGCCAAACCACCAGACGGGGTCGGCGTCCGGTTTTTCCGCGATAAAAAAGCGCACGTTGGCATGACTGGTCGGAATGTAGGGATTCTGCGGATGCACCACCAGCGAGACGCCCATGGCTTCAAAGCTGCGCCCGGCAAGTTCAGGTCGATGGGCGGTAGCCGAGGCCGGCATCGCATCGCCGTGGACGTGAGAGAAGTTGACGCCCGCTTGCTCGAAAATACCGCCGTTACGCAGCACCCGGCTGCGCCCGCCGCCGCCCGCCTCGCGCTGCCAGTTATCTTCAACAAACTCGGTGCCGTCTACGGCGGATAACTGCTGGCAAATCTCGTCCTGCAGGCTAAGCAGGAACTGTTTTACGCGCTGTGCATCGGGCTTCATGATTAACGTTTCTTCGAGTGTGCTTTTTGGTTATCAAACCAGTGGAAATAGCTGATGATGCCATTGGCGATAGCGGTAGCAATTTTTTGTCGAAATGCCGCCGTGCCCAGCAGTCGTTCTTCTTCCGGGTTGGTAATGAACGACGTTTCGACCAGTACCGAAGGAATTGAGGGTGATTTTAGCACCACGAAGGCGGCCTGTTCCGTGCTGCGACTGTGCAGACGGTGTACCGGCTTGATCTTCTTAAGAATATGCGAACCTAACGTCAGGCTGTTTTTAATGGTATCGGTTTGCACCAGATCGAACAGCACCTGCTGCAACAAGTGATCTTTATCGGTGGTTTTTTTTCCGGCGACTTCATCGGCGCGGTTTTCGCGATCGGACAGATACTTCGCCATGGCGCTACTGGCTCCGCGATTGGACAACGCGAAGACCGATGCGCCCGCAGCGCTCGGGTTGGTAAAACCGTCGGCGTGGATCGACATAAACAGATCGGCCCCGTGTTTGTGGGCGATCTCGACGCGATCGTAGAGCGGAATAAACGTATCGCCGGAACGGGTCAGGCGTGCATCAATTCCCTGATTGCGAAGAATCGAGCGCACGTTTTTGGCAATCGCTAGTACCACATGTTTTTCCTTGGAACCGTTGCGGCCAATTGCGCCGGTATCAATACCACCGTGACCCGGATCAAGGACAACCACGCGTTTAGCGCCTGATTTTTTCGCTTTCGGTTTGCTGTGTCCATTACTGGTTTTTAGCGCTTCTTCTTTAGCGATGGCTTGCGACATGCCTGACAGCGTCAGGGCGGCCAGCCCGGCTTTCAGCACCTGGCGGCGCGATGTGAGTGTTTTTAGTGGTTTAAAAGTGCTCATACGGCCTGAGTTGTAAAAAAAAGGTTCTAAACGTTATATCGTATCGCGTAGTCCGTTGCGACGGATCGGGATAAGAATTGTTTTACTTTTCATTTCAATACGTGACAATTCCGTATTATGCCATTTTTTCCGCCGCTTCGCGTCAGATATTGGCTAAATCAGCCGTTCGCGCCATAATCGCTTTTTAACGTCCTGAAAAGGTAACCAATACCATGGAAATACGCGTTTTTCGCCAGGAAGATTTCGAAGAGGTGATCACCCTCTGGGAGCGCTGTGATTTGCTGCGTCCATGGAATGACCCGGAAATGGACATTGAGCGTAAAGTAAATCATGACGTCAGCTTGTTCCTGGTCGCTGAAGTGAACGGCGAGGTGGTCGGTACGGTGATGGGCGGATACGACGGGCATCGCGGCTCGGCCTATTACCTCGGCGTGCATCCTGAGTTCCGCGGTCGCGGCATCGCCAATGCGCTGCTTAACCGACTGGAGAAAAAGCTCATCGCCCGCGGGTGCCCGAAGATTCAAATCATGGTACGTGAAGATAATGATCTGGTGCTGGGGATGTATGAACGCCTGGGCTATGAACATGCGGATGTACTCAATCTCGGTAAGCGCTTGATCGAAGATGAAGAGTACTGAGTTTCACCCCGCCGACTATGACGGTCACGGGCGTCTGCGCCTGCCTTTTCTTTTCTGGTGCGTACTGCTGCTGCAGGCGCGCACCTGGGTGTTGTTCGTGATTGCCGGTTCTTCCCGTGAGCAGGGCAATACGCTACTGAATCTGTTTTATCCCGACCATGACGCATTCTGGCTGGGGTTGCTCCCCGGCGTTCCCGCGGTGCTGGCGTTTTTACTCAGCGGGCGGCGCTTTGCGTATCCGGGGGTATGGCGCTGGCTGCGCGGATTACTGATTCTCGCGCAACTGGTACTGCTCTGCTGGCAACCGGCGATGTGGCTGGCAGGCGATCCTGTCAACGGCATCGGACTGGCGCTGCTGGTGGCGGATATCGTCGCGCTGGTCTGGCTGTTAACCAATCAACGTCTGCGCGCCTGTTTTTCCCTTGAGAAAGAATAACGGCACTTTTTGGTGAAAGCGGACTCCAAGCAACGTTGATAAATAAGGAAGGAAGTGAAATGAAATCACTGCGTTTGACTTTATGCGCGATGCCGCTGCTACTGACCGGGTGTTCCACGCTGTCGTCGGTGAACTGGTCTGCCGCCAATCCGTGGAACTGGTTCGGTTCTTCAACGCAGGTCACTGAGCAGGGCGTCGGCGCGTTAACGGGCGCTACGCCGCTGGATGAAAAAACTATTGCTGATGCGCTGGATGGTGATTACCGCCTGCGCAGCGGGATGAAGACCGATGACGGTAATGTAGTGCGTTTCTTTGAAGCGATGAAAGATGACCAACTGGCAATGGTTATCAATGGCAGTCAGGGAACCATCAGCCGTATTGATGTCCTGGACAGCGATATTTCATCAGACGCGGGTGTCGAAATCGGTACACCGTTTAGCGACCTTTACACTAAAGCCTTTGGTAACTGCCAAAAAGCAACCGGCGATGACAGCGCGAGCGTTGAATGTAAAGCTGAAGGAAGTCAGCATATTAGCTACATTTTTTCCGGCGAATGGAGCGGGCCTGAGGGCTTAATGCCTTCGGACGACACGCTGAAAACGTGGAAAGTCAGCAAAATCATCTGGCGGCGTTAATTTGCGTCTGAACAAATCGACTTGCTAAAAAAACAGGTAGAATAGCGCCAATCAATGCCACGAGGTCGTGGCATCTTTTTTTCAGGAGGAACAATGTCTCAGGTTCAGAGTGGCATTTTGCCAGAACATTGCCGTGCGGCGATTTGGATTGAAGCCAATGTTAAAGGCGACGTTGAGGCCCTGCGTGCGGCCAGCAAAATCTTTGCTGATAAACTGGCGACCTTTGAAGCGAAGTTCCCGGATGCGCATCTGGGCGCGGTTGTGGCTTTCGGCAACAACACCTGGCGTGCATTAAGCGGCGGCGTTGGGGCGGAAGAGTTAAAAGACTTTATCCCTTACGGTAAAGGCCTGGCGCCAGCCACCCAGTATGATGTGTTGATCCACATTCTCTCTTTGCGTCATGACGTGAATTTCTCCGTCGCGCAGGCAGCAATGGAAGCATTTGGTGACTGCATTGACGTCAAAGAAGAGATCCACGGTTTCCGTTGGGTTGAAGAACGCGATCTCAGCGGCTTTGTTGACGGTACGGAAAATCCGGCTGGTGAAGAAACGCGTCGTGAAGTCGCGGTGATCAAAGATGGCGTGGATGCTGGTGGCAGCTATGTATTTGTGCAGCGTTGGGAACATAACCTGAAGCAGCTTAACCGCATGAGCATTCACGACCAGGAAATGATGATTGGTCGTACCAAGGAAGCCAACGAAGAGATCGACGGTGATGACCGTCCGGTTACCTCTCACCTGAGCCGCGTTGATCTGAAAGAAGACGGTAAAGGGCTGAAAATTGTGCGCCAGAGCCTGCCATACGGCACGGCCAGCGGCACACACGGTCTCTATTTCTGCGCCTACTGCGCACGTCTGCACAACATTGAGCAGCAACTGCTGAGTATGTTTGGCGACACAGACGGTAAGCGCGACGCGATGCTGCGTTTCACCAAGCCGGTAACCGGTGGCTATTACTTTGCCCCGTCGCTGGACCGCCTGATGGCGCTGTGATGTATTAACATTTTTAGTAAAGTTGTCTACGGACAATACTGGAAAGGGTCAATTTTTATATTGCAACGGCTTCTGTAAAAAGAAGCCGTTTTTATATTCTATAACCTGCTTTTTTGTTCATGGAATATATTAATGATTCATTTAATTGTTTTTAAAAAATACTTTATAAATAAAAGTAATGCTGAGGTGTAGATAATATTATTTAAAAAATAAAAGAATAAACAGGTGGCTTTTTTACTTGATATTGTTTTTGTGAATGTTTTTTTGTTTTTTTATATTGCTTATTGTATTGATGTTTTCTTAAAAATAAATGCCCATCTTTCTTTTATTGCTTTGGTAAATATAATATCCGCCAGGAACTATTCTAAATTGGTGTTTTTATGGAAGATTGGAACAATGGAAGAGAGTAACCCATGGCCAACGTTTGTTGATGCGTTTTCAACAGTGTTATGTATTTTTATATTTTTAATGTTAGTTTTCGTACTTAACAGTATGCTAATTATGTATGAAAGCTCTAAAAAACGTTACGAAGCACCTTCTCTGGTTGAACAAACTGTTCAGGCAGTAGCATCCCCGACACGCGGTAGCGAAGCCAGCAGCAGTGCTACCAGCATGACATCTAATCAAACCCGTACGGGTGATCAACTACAAAATAACCCTGCTGAAGGTGATAAAAAAAATGGTAGCCAGGACGCTGATGCCGATATGTTGGCTGCAGTTTCTTCAACTGATTCCACTGCGGCCTCTGATTCTACTGCCGCTTCAGCAGCGTCTACTGGTAGCGTAACGGAGCAGGCAAGCCATGAAGATAAGAAAAATGAAGTGATTAGACTGGCCGACAATCAAACTGCTACCTCGATTAAAGGGCAGGCTTCCGGTCAATTTGATACCTCGACAGCGACCCCATCCTGGGAGACTCAAGGCCACCAGTTTATTGTTCATTTTAAATCAATGGAGCAAGGCTATCCACAAGAGGTCATTGATGAGATGGATAAATGGTTTGGCGGAGATAAACCGGTCAGTATTGCAGTTTATGCCTATGTCAGCCCTTCTGTCGCTATTTCCGATGCTATGCGTCTGGCCTACGAACGCGGTGTGATCTTGCTGAAGGTCGTCAAAAGCAAATATCCCAACACGGAAGTTTCTATCTCAGTCGTTAATGATGCAACAACGTTGACGAATAGTGCCGTCATTACTAAGAGTGAATGATAAATAATGAATAACTTAAAGCGGTATCGTGCTTTTATTATTGCATTAGTGTTCGCATTTTTGCCTGTTATTTTGCTGTGTATGCCCGGTTTACGTGCCTATGTTTTTGAAACATGGCATGTCGCGGCATTCTACAGTTCCATCATTATTATTATGTATCTGACGGGAACATTTATTGTTATTTTCTCATTTATTGAAATAAGTAAGTGCGTAACTGTATTACGTAATAAGAATGCACAGAAACACTCTTATTTACTTGGTGATGCCAACAAGATTGTTTTCTCAGCGAGCCATGGTCTTGATGATGATACTGTTGCCACGCTGTATGAAAGCATGGATAACAGCGTGAATCGTAAGCAGAACCAGAGTCTGGCTGGGGTTATGACCTGCGCAAACCTGTCTACCATGATTGGCCTGTTGGGTACCTTCGCGGGCTTATCAATGACGATAGCGTCGGTCATCTCATTACTGGAGAAATCGCAAATCACCGGCGGTAACGAGGCAGATACATTAGGGATCATCGTCAGTGTGGTCTCCTCGCTTGCTGAACCACTTAAGGGAATGAATACTGCATTCGTTTCATCAATCTATGGGGTGGTGAGCGCTATTTTACTGAACGTGATGTGTTCTTTCCTGCGTGGAGAGTTTACCCGTTTAGCCATCGATTTACGCAATGCGCGCCTTGATTTCGTCAGAGAATGTCATGAGCGCAGTAAAAACGCTGCGATCGGAAAAACGAAAACCCTGCGTCTGATAACCGATCTGGACGATGTGATCAAAGAGTTTAAGGCGGGTATGTTCGGTTTTCAGGAACGTCTGACCAACGCATTCGACGCCAGCAACAACATGCTGAATTCACTTCTAAGTTGCACTGTAGAAGGTTCTCGTAAGGCTGAAATATTTAATGACACCCTTATTGCCGCGGTTCATCAACAGGTTGAACAGTTACAGCAAATAGATAAGTGCATCACCTCTAATCATTCCGTTTTGCTCGGGATAGAGAAAGAGGTCGGCGCGTCTACGCAAGCTCTGGTCAACCAGGGAATGCATCTTGCAGCGCTAACCGAAAGTCAATCTTTGCTGCAGGCCAGTCAGCAACAGCTGATGATTACGCTTGAGTCTCAGAGTAGTACGTTGGGTGAATTACTGGCCGCGCAAGCACATACCCATCATGCCGTCCTCGAGGTCAGTGATGGTATTGGAGACCTCGATGCCAACGTGGGTGAATTACATACCGTTGCTGAGCGCCACTTCAGCGAGCAGGCTTCACTTCTGGCTGGCATCTCCAACGCTGTAGAAACCGCCGAACGCCTCAACCTCGAGCGCCATCATGAAACCGTCGCCACGCTGGATAGCCAGTCACAGACGTTTGAACCCCTGCTTGGACAAATTGCCGGAATGCACCGCAACCTGCAAAAAGAAATTAATGTCCTTAAGGAGAAAAAAAGCCATGAATAAATCCGTCATTGCTTTGCTTATTCTGGGGAGTTCACTGCCGTTGGCCATCAGCGCTCATGCCGAAACGAGAGACCATACGTTGCCGCTGCGAACGTTAATTGTAGATGCCCTAAACTCGCAACCTTCTGTGGCCATTGCCTCGTGGGAGACCGAGATGCGTCACCAGGAGACGAACATGAGCAAAGCGTCTCTCTATCCGACGTTGGACGTTTCGTCAGAGGCAATCCATAAAAAAACGGACGAACATGATAATGAGCAGAACGTAGAGAATAAATTAACCCTCGCTTACCGTATCGCGGATTTTGGCGTCAGAAGCAACAATATTTCTAAGTCTGAGCAGCAGGAAGAGGCTAGTAAGTACGATTTCCAGCAGGAGTTGCTCACAACCGCACAAAAAACGGCCGATGCCTATTTGTCAGTGGAAAAAACCCGGCAGATACTTGCAGTGATCGACGACGAGAAAATTTTTTACAGGCAGATGCTGAATGATTTCTCCGATCTCATCGCCGCAGGCGCGGCGATGCAGTCGGATATCCGTAAAGTTCAGGTATCTATCGACTCTTTAAGCACCCAAGAGCTGAATTTCCGTGCGCAACTGGATACGCAATTGATGATGCTGCGTAATCTTACGGGAGACAATGTCACCGCTGAAAACTTGGGTAAGTTGCCTGATTTTTTCAATAAATACCCTTTTAATGCTGATAAAGATGCGGTTTATAAAAAAATCATGCAGGATAATCCGACGTATCTTTCTTTAATGAAAGCTATATCTGCAGCAAATGCTGAATATTCGGCGGCAAAATCAGCTAATTATCCGGTTGTGGATTTCAACGCCCACTACACGGACAATAATCCATCTAAAGATGCGCAGCAGGATGATTATGAGGATGAGATCCAGGTTGGCGTTAAAGTAGGCTTTAATATTTTTAATGGTTTTAAGAACCAATCAGAAGCTGCCAAATTTAGCGCGAAATATACCCAGGCAAAATTGGGTCTTGATGATTTTATTTTTAAAACCCGCAATAGTGTTGATGCTTCTGTCTCTAAATATATGACGGGAAAAGATTCATTAGCTATATCTAAACGATCTTATGAAAATGCTGGGAAACTCATTGAACTGTATAAAGAAGAGTTCAAATTGGGTCAAAAGTCGCTACTCGACTTTATCTCCAGCAGGAATGAACATTACCAGGCTAACCTGACAATGATTGAGTCACAATTCTCTATCTATCAGGCTAAGCTTGAACAGATGGCCCAACTCGCCGATCTGTTACATGAACTGTATCTGGAACCTGGCCAGATACTGCCTAAAAACGGTTCTCTGTCGCAATGAACAGGAAACAGTGTGACCATCTGATGATGGTCATCATCGTGATGACCTTTGTCATACTCCTACTTTTTAGCCTGATAAAGATAAATTCGGTCGTGCATGGCAGCGGTGTCATTATTACCAAGGATAATACTCAGGTCGTTTCTCTCTCTAAAGGAGGAACGATTGATGCAATACATGTCGCTGAAGGGGATTTTGTCACCAAAGGCCAGATCCTTGCCGAAACATCGAACTTTGATATTCAGAAAGAAAATGAGCGTACCCAAGCTCAGCACCGCTATCTTGCCTTATATATCAAAGAAATGATGTCCATTTTGGCCTGGAGTCAAGATTACACTCTCTTTGATATTAGCAATATCACGAATCAGGACTTGATTGGTAATATACAATTGTTAATTAGCCAGACCAAAACAAAGGATAACAAAATCAACAGCCTCAATTCTGAAATTGAGCGCTTAGGTATTTCTAAAATCAGCAAGAACAGCGAGCTAATGCTTGTTCAGGAAGAGGTTAATCTTCTTTCTCCTTTGGTTAAAAAGGGTATCAGTTCTTATACTACCCTGCTGGCAAAAAAACAGGCGGCAGAGCGTCTAAAGTCTGAGCTTATCGATCTTGAAAGCCAGATAGTGGCGAAATCAGAAGAGATAAAGGTAATCCATAGCGAGATTAATGACGATGTCTTTACTTTTCGTAATACCTTGTCGAAAAATCTTGTCGATGTTCAGCATGAAGCTGTGCTTAATGACTCTGCCATGAGTGTATTACAAAAGCAGATGAAAGAATCTCGCGTTCGATCGCCCATTGATGGCGTGATTTATCAAATCAACAAAAATGCCTTCACCAAAGGCGGCGTTATACAGGCCGCTGACTCGCTGTTTGAGATCAAACCGATGTCAACCAAAATGCTCGCGGAAGTAAAAATTCAGCCCAAAGATCGCGATCAAATTTATGTTGGTGGTTCGGTTAACGTGAAAATTCTCTCATTTATTCTCTCGGGTTCAAAACCTTATACCGGTGTGGTAGAGCAAATCAGTCCCGACTCCTACGAGGATACGGTTAATGGAAATACGGTGAGGTATTACAAAGCTATCGTAGAGTTCACTATCGGTACGAAAGAACGTGATGTTATCAAACCTGGGATGACGGTAGATGCTTTCATTATTACAGGTAACCACAGCATATTAAAATATCTCGCTTCGCCATTGTTGCGCGGCCTTCAACAAGTTTTCAGTGAGCCGGTCATCACTGACAGTAAATCAACTCATTAATTCAGGGTGATAATATGAGTAATACTATTTTTGCAAGCAATGATTCAGTGATCGACTTACAGCAGTATGGTGCTATGGATAGTGCCAAAGTCGTCATTAGTGGGACCGACTTTAAATTTATTTTTCCGGGTAATGTGGTGGTTAACATTATTAACGGCGCTCTCTATTCAAGCCTTGAAAATAACCACGTTCGCTTTAAATTCTATGGGAGTGATGTCTCTGGTCAGCAACTGCTGAAAACGATCGACTTAAGCAACCTTCAGCTTGAACGACTTGATTCTGCACTGTCAGATCAACGTCAGGAACATGTGCTGAAAGATAATATCAATATGATTAGCGAGATTGATGCGAAAGCCCTTGAAGAAGCTAAAAAAGAGGCTGCTGACCTGAAGCATGAAGCAGAAAAAATGCGTTCTGAAGCTGAAGAGGCGCAGAAAGCTTCTGCGGAAGTTCAAAAGCAGCTTGAGGAGTTTCTTAATGATAAAGCGCAGAGCAATGGCCAAAATGGCGCAGCCTCTCAGAACCAGGGAGAGGCGCAGCTGGATGCAAGCCTTTATCATAAGAAATATGACGATGACTCTGTCGCTGAGGCCAGTCGTTTAATTTTCTCTGATTACTCCTCCAGTTCATCCAGTTCTTCAAGCTCATCAGACTCTGACGAAACGACCGTAGACGTAAAACCTATTGATGTGACCCTTAAACTCGATGAGGGCAGTGATTCTGGTATAAAGAACGATAATATAACCAACATCACCACACCGCTGTTTGTGGGGTCCACCGATCCCGGTTTAACGGTTTCACTGCGCGTAGATGGTGTGGTTGTTGCCGTCACGACCTCCGATGCGATGGGCAACTTTTCATTCACTAGCGGAACGGTGCTGGCTGACGGGCAACACAACGTCCAGGTCGATGTGACGGACGGGCAGGGTGGAAGCGGTAGCGCGAAACTTATCGTCACCATTGATACTGTTATCGCAGCCCCTACTTTCGAACTTGACGATCAGTACGCCATTCCTGAAGCCGATCGTATCGAAGGCGAAAACCTTACCCGTTTTACCGATGCGAAAATTATTGGTGAAGCTGAAGCAGGGTCGCAAGTTGCTATCTATTCCAATGGTGTTCTGCTTACCACGGTCACCGTAGATTCTGATGGCACCTGGTCGTATCAGTTTAGTGGTTCAGAATTAAATGAAGGCATTAATAATATTGAGATTGATGCTACGGATAAAGCGGGAAACACGGCATCAACGACCGGCGTTATTACGCTGGATACGATTCCTCCAGAAACACCCGTTATTATTCTTGATGAAGCCAGTGATACGGGGATGTCCTCGACCGATAGCCTGACCAATGATAAAACACCTTCCCTTCATGGTAATGCTGAACCAGACTCCACGCTTGAGTTATATCTTAATGGCTATAAAGTTGCCGATATCAGCGTGGATTCCATGGGGAACTGGCAATATACTCTGCCGGAAAATAAAATTACCGCTGACGGCGTTTATACTTTCGAAGTGGTTTCTTCCGATCGTGCCGGTAATACCTCAACCGCACAAATAGATGTTACTGTCGACACCGATATTGATGCGTTCACGCTGGCTATGACCAGCCAGTCAGATAGCGGAATTGCCGGAGACAATTATACCAACGATACTTATCCAGCGTTTACCGGTAAAACGGACCCAAATAGTCATATTGTGATCACTAACCTGACGACCGGGGAAACGATTGAAATCGATGCTACACAGAGTGGTAATTTCAGCTTTAACCTGGCGCAGGCCTCTGCAGAAGGGCAGAACGAACTCTCAATTACCGTAACCGATTATGCGGGCAACCAGCAAACCTTCAGCTACGAATATACCATTGATACGGTTGCTCCCGTATCGCCAGATATTGAACTGGATAAATATACGGTTTCAAAATCAGGCGACATACTAACAAATGACAGCACGCCAGCCTTTACCGGGACAGCAGAGGCGGGCAGTACGGTAACAATTTATATTGATGGCAAGGCCTATGGCACGGTGACGGCAAACCGCGATGGTATCTGGTCGTTTACCATGCCGAGCGATCTGGCTGAAGGTAGCCATACTGCAGTCGCTTATGCTACTGACCTTGCGGGAAATACTTCGGCATCATCTGCTGATTGTACTTTTATAGTCGATACAAGCACGACCTCACCCGTTGCCACTTTGCTGGCTGACGATGATACGGGGGTAAATCAGACTGACTGGATCACCCGGCAAAATGACAATTTGACAATTGATGGGACTGCTGAAAAATACGCCACCATTACCGTGATGATCGACGGAAAAGCAGTGGGTACCACCCTGGCTGATGCTAATGGTAACTGGCAGTTCGAATATGATCCGAATCCAGCCCTTTCCGACGGCGATTATACGCTAACTTTTCAGGCTCAGGATGAGGTAGGAAACACCTCGAGCAGCAGTTACGAATTGGTCATTGATACCGTCACCGTCACTCCGTCGCTTAAATTAGATCCGGGTTCAGATACGGGATCGTCGAATGATGATGGCATTACCAAAGAGACGCAGCCACTATTAACTGGAACGGCTGAAGCTAACGCGATGATCGAGATCTTTATTGATGGCACTTTGATCGGTCAGGTTGTCAGCGACAAAAATGGTGTCTGGAATTATCGAATCCCAGAAGAGGCGAACTTAGCTGATGGCGAGCATACCGTCGTCGTACGAGCTACAGATGTCGCAGGCAACAGTGCAAATTCAACCACGCTGGATATTGTCGTCGATAGTACGATCGAAACACCAACCATTCATCTTGATAGCGATAGCGGCATAAGTGATGCCGATCGCATTACCAATAGTGCTTCACCGGTTTTCTCCGGATCCGCTGAGGCTTATTCCAGTATCACTATTTATCAGGACGGTAAGGCGATAGCTAAAGTCAGCGCGGGCGCTAACGGAAACTGGTCTTACAGCTTCACGGGATCGCAGGCGTTGAACGATGGAAGCTATATTTTTTATATCACAGCAACAGATGTTGCAGGTAACTCTGCGACATCAGAAAAAATTCAGGTCACCATTGATACTCAAGTGTCTACCCCGACGGTGGACCTGGCAGACGCCAGCGACAGCGGCAGCAGCGCGACCGATAACATCACCAACGACACCACGCCGCTGTTCACCATCGGTAATGTGGATGCGGACGCCGTCAGCGTGCAGGTGCTGATTAACGGCACTGCCTATGACGCCGTGCAGGCGGACGGGACGTGGACCTTTACCGCCCCGCAACTGGCGGACGGGGAGTACAGCATCACCGTGCAGGTGACGGATGACGCGGGGAACACCGCGACCTCGACCGCACTGGCTATCACCGTGGACACCACCGTGGCGGCCGCGGTCATCACCCTGAGCGACGACACCGGCACCACCGGCGATAACCAGACCAACGTAGTGACACCGGGCTTTGCCATCACCACGGATAAAGACGCCGTGAGCGTGATGGTGAGCATCGACGGCGGCGCCCCGGTGGCAGCAACAAAAGATGCAGACGGGCAGTGGCATATCACATCCGGCGAGCTGGCCGACGGCGACCACAGCATTGTGGCGACGGTGACGGATGTGGCGGGGAACACCGCCACCTCCGATCCCCTGAGCTTTACCGTCGACACCACCCTCTCGGTGCCGACGCTGGACCTGGCAGACGCCAGCGACAGCGGCAGCAGCGCGACCGATAACATCACCAGCGACACCACGCCGCTGTTCACCATCGGTAATGTGGATGCGGACGCCGTCAGCGTGCAGGTGCTGATTAACGGCACTGCCTATGACGCCGTGCAGGCGGACGGGACGTGGACCTTTACCGCCCCGCAACTGGCGGACGGGGAGTACAGCATCACCGTGCAGGTGACGGATGACGCGGGGAACACCGCGACCTCAGCGGCGCTGGCGGTCACCGTGGATACCACCGTGGCGGCCCCGGTCATTACGCTGAGCGATGACACCGGGACGGCGGGGGATAACCAGACCAACGTAGCGGCGCCGGGCTTTGCCATCAGCACCGATGCGGATGCGGTCAGCGTGATGGTCTCCGTTGACGGCGGCGCGCCGGTGGCGGCAACAAAAGATGCAGACGGGCAGTGGCATATCACATCCGGCGAGCTGGCCGACGGCGACCACAGCATCGTGGCCACCGTCACCGACGTGGCGGGGAACACGGCCACCTCCGATCCCCTGAGCTTTACCGTCGACACCACCCTCTCGGTGCCGACGCTGGACCTGGCCGACGCCAGCGACAGCGGCAGCAGTGCGACCGATAACATCACCAGCGACACCACGCCGGTGTTTACGCTGGGCAATATCGATGCCGACGTGACGGAGGTGCAGGTGCTGATTAACGGCACCGCCTATGACGCCGTGCAGACGGACGGGACGTGGAGCTTTACTGCGCCGCAACTGGCGGACGGTGACTATACCGTGACGGTGCAGGTGACGGATGATGCCGGTAACACCGCGACCTCGGCGGCGCTGGTGGTCACCGTGGACACCACCGTGGCGGCCCCGGTCATCACCCTGAGCGACGACACCGGGACGGCGGGGGATAACCAGACCAACGTAGCGGCACCGGGCTTTGCCATCAGCACCGACCCGGATGCGGTGAGCGTGATGGTGAGCATTGACGGCGGCACCCCGGTGGCGGCAACAAAAGATGCAGACGGGCAGTGGCAGATCACGTCCGGCGGGCTGGCCGACGGCGACCACAGCATTGTGGCCACCGTCACTGACCTCGCGGGCAACACCGCCACCTCCGATCCCCTGAGCTTTACCGTCGACACCACGCTGTCCGTCCCGACGGTGGATCTGGCTGATGCCTCTGATACCGGCAGCAGCGCGACCGATAACATCACCAGCGACACCACGCCGGCGTTCACGCTGGGCAATATCGACGCCGACGTGACGGAGGTGCAGGTGCTGATTAACGGCACCGCCTATGACGCTGTGCAGACGGACGGGACGTGGAGCTTTACCGCCCCGGAACTGGCAGACGGTGACTATACCGTGACGGTGCAGGTGACGGATGATGCCGGCAACACCGCGATGTCCTCAGAGCTGAACGTGACCGTGGACACCACCGTGGCGGCGCCGGTGATCACCCTGAGCGACGACACCGGCACCACCGGCGATAACCAGACCCGCGACACCACGCCGGGCTTTGCCATCAGCACCGATGCGGATGCGGTGAGCGTGATGGTGAGTATCGACGGCGGCGCCCCGGTGGCGGCAACAAAAGATGCAGACGGGCAGTGGCATATCACATCCGGCGAGCTGGCCGACGGCGACCACAGCATCGTGGCCACCGTCACCGACGTGGCGGGGAACACGGCCACCTCCGATCCCCTGAGCTTTACCGTCGACACCACCCTCTCGGTGCCGACGCTGGATCTGGCTGATGCCTCTGATACCGGCAGCAGCGCGACCGACAATATCACCAGCGACACCACGCCAGCGTTTACGCTGGGCAATATCGACGCCGACGTGACGGAGGTGCAGGTGCTGATTAACGGCACCGCTTACCCGGCGACACTGGCGGACGGGACGTGGAGCTTTACTGCGCCGCAACTGGCGGACGGGGATTACAGCATCAGCGTTATCGTCACCGACGACGCGGGCAATACCGCGATGTCCTCAGCGCTGAACGTGACCGTGGACACCACCGTGGCGGCCCCGGTGATTACGCTGAGCGATGACACCGGGACGGCGGGGGATAACCAGACCAACGTAGCGGCGCCGGGCTTTGCCATCAGCACCGATGCGGATGCGGTGAGCGTGATGGTGAGTATCGACGGCGGCGCGCCGGTGGCGGCAACAAAAGATGCAGACGGACAGTGGCAGATCACATCCGGCGGGCTGGCCGACGGCGACCACAGCATTGTGGCGACGGTGATCGATATTGCCGGCAATACAGCGACGTCCTCACTGGACTTTACCGTGGACACCACCCTCTCGGTGCCGACGGTGGATCTGGCTGATGCCTCTGATACCGGCAGCAGCGTGACCGATAATATCACCAGCGACACCACGCCGGCGTTCACGCTGGGCAATATCGACGCCGACGTGACGGAGGTGCAGGTGCTGATTAACGGCACCGCCTATGACGCCGTGCAGACGGACGGCACCTGGACCTTTACCGCGCCGGTCCTGGCAGACGGTGACTATACCGTGACGGTGCAGGTGACGGATGACGCGGGCAACACCGCGACCTCGACCGCGCTGGCCATCACCGTGGACACCGCCGTGGCGGCCCCGGTCATCACCCTGAGCGACGACACCGGGACGGCGGGGGATAACCAGACCAACGTAGTGGCGCCGGGCTTTGCCATCAGCACCGACCCGGATGCGGTCAGCGTGATGGTGAGTATCGACGGCGGCGCGCCGGTGGCGGCAACGAAAGACGCGGCCGGTCAGTGGCATATCACGTCCGGCGAGCTGGCCGACGGTGACCACACCATCGTGGCCACCGTCACCGACCTCGCGGGCAACACCGCGGACTCGGCGACCCTGAGCTTTACCGTCGACACCACGCTCTCAGTGCCGACGCTGGACCTGGCAGACGCCAGCGACAGCGGCAGCAGCGCGATGGACAACATCACGAACGACACTACCCCAACCTTTACGCTGGGCAATATCGACGCCGATGTGACGGAGGTGCAGGTGCTGATTAACGGCACCGCCTATAACGCCACGCAGACGGACGGGACGTGGACCTTTACCGCCCCGGCGCTGGCAGACGGTGACTATACGGTGACGGTGCAGGTCACCGACGACGCGGGCAACACCGCGACCTCAGCGGCGCTGGCGGTCACCGTGGACACCACCGTGGCGGCCCCGGTCATTACGCTGAGCGATGACACCGGCATGGCGGGAGATAACCAGACTAACGACACTACGCCGGGCTTTGCCATTGCCACGGATAAAGACGCCGTGAGCGTGATGGTGAGCATCGACGGCGGCACCCCGGTGGCGGCAACGAAAGACGCGGCCGGGCAGTGGCATATCACGTCCGGCGAGCTGGCCGACGGTGACCACACCATCGTGGCGACGGTGACGGATGTGGCGGGGAATACCGCCACCTCGGACATCATGAGTTTTAACGTCGACACCACACTCTCAGTGCCGACGCTGGACCTGGCAGACGCCAGCGACAGCGGCAGCAGCGCGATGGACAACATCACGAACGACACTACCCCAACCTTTACGCTGGGCAATATCGACGCCGATGTGACGGAGGTGCAGGTGCTGATTAACGGCACCGCCTATAACGCCACGCAGACGGACGGGACGTGGACCTTTACCGCCCCGGCGCTGGCAGACGGTGACTATACGGTGACGGTGCAGGTCACCGACGACGCGGGCAACACCGCGACCTCAGCGGCGCTGGCGGTCACCGTGGACACCACCGTGGCGGCCCCGGTCATTACGCTGAGCGACGACACCGGTACCACCGGCGACAACCAGACCCGCGACACCACGCCGGGCTTTGCCATCACCACGGATAAAGACGCCGTGAGCGTGATGGTGAGTATCGACGGCGGCGCGCCGGTGGCGGCAACAAAAGATGCAGACGGGCAGTGGCATATCGCCAGCGCCGCGCTGGCCGACGGCGACCACAGCATTGTGGCCACCGTCACTGACCTCGCGGGCAACACCGCCACCTCCGATCCCCTGAGCTTTACCGTCGACACCACCCTCTCGGTGCCGACGCTGGACCTGGCAGACGCCAGCGACAGCGGCGGCAGCGCGACCGACAACATCACCAGCGACACCACGCCAGCGTTCACGCTGGGGAATATCGACGCCGACGTGACGGAGGTGCAGGTGCTGATTAACGGCACCGCCTATGACGCCGTGCAGACGGACGGGACGTGGACCTTTACCGCCCCGGAACTGGCAGACGGTGACTATACCGTGACGGTGCAGGTGACGGATGACGCCGGCAATACCGCGACCTCGGCGGCGCTGGCCATCACCGTGGACACCACCGTGGCGGCCCCGGTCATCACGCTGAGCGACGACACCGGGACGGCGGGGGATAACCAGACCAACGTAGCGGCACCGGGCTTTGCCATCAGCACCGATGCGGATGCGGTGAGCATGATGGTGAGCATTGACGGCGGCGCGC